>NZ_JBFOFA010000006.1:0-182570 GCF_040887125.1 Enterococcus sp. C74
GCGAGTATAGCTATTTCTTTTTGAACTATTAAACTAATTCGCCACCGTCTTTCGCGGTGCTGTCTAGAGGAGTTGTTAGCGCAACTCCTCTTTCGTTTTCATTATACCAATTCCTTCAGGTATTTACAACTTTCGTAAAGATAGAATTCCTCTAAAAAAACCTAAATAAAAATAACGTTTTTATGTTTTATAAAACACGTTTCTCGTCGCGATAATGTGCTACAATAAACTCGACAGTAAAGTGGATCGACGGTGGCAACTTCTCACAAAGGTGGTGGTGCTTATGGGAATAAGTACTAAAATCTATGAAAGGAGTTCGCTTTTTGTCCGCATATGAGATTGTTCAAACCATACTTGGCTTTGGTACGTTCACCATCGCTTTAGTCAGTTTGATCGTCACTATGCTTAAAAACGACAAAGAATAGCCGTCACTTTAGCGGGAGACTGGCTATTCTTATTCTTTGTCGAATATTTAAATTCAACCGCCACCGTCTTTCGCGGTGCTGTCTAGAGGAGTTGTTGATCGCAACTCCTCTTTCGTTTTGATTATACCAATCACTCATACACTTTGCAATTCTAAATATGACTGAAAGTAGCGGACACAAACTTGAACGATCCTATCTCAATTTCTGATTTTCGTCAACTGCAGCTACATAAATTTTTTCAAACCTTGGTAAACTGCACCGATTGGAAACCCAACAATACTGTAATAGTCGCCTTGGATCTCTTTAACAAATGCACCTGCAAAACTTTGAATACCATACGCACCTGCTTTATCCATATAATCACCGGTTGCTAAATAGGCTTCGATATCCTTAGTTGTCAAAGGATAAAAGGTCACCTTAGCTTGTGCTAAGATTTTTTCTTCTTGGTCACCTTTCGTCAGCACCACGGCTGTATATACTTCATGCGTTTTCCCACTAAGTTTTTGAAGGATAGCTTTTGCCTCTTGTTCATCCGCTGGTTTACCGATGATCTCATCATTGAAAACAACTGTCGTGTCACTTGCAATCACCAATACATCATTATCGTATTGATGTTTGACTACTTTTGCCTTTTCAGTTGCCATTCGCTCAACATAATTTTTAGGTTTTTCTTGAACAAAAGGTGTTTCATCGATATCAGCCGGATGAACATCAAATGCACTAACCAGTCGCCCTAATAATTCTTTTCTTCTAGGGGACTGCGAAGCTAACACAATTTCCATCTGTTTCTTCTCCTTTTCATGAGACTCATTAATGTGGATCTTGGATGCGTTTAAACATTCTTTCCATATCTGAATTAGTAAAATGGATCAACACAGGGCGTCCATGAGGACAATTAAAAGGATTTTCACATTGGGCTAAGTCCTTCAATAAAACCCTCGCCTGAGCTTCATTCAAATAATGATTTGCCTTGATTGAACGTTTACAGCTCATCATGATTGCTGTGGCTTCTCTAAATTTCTTCACGCTAACACTACCCGTTGTTAATAACATATCGATCATTTCTCGAATAATCGCTTCTTCCTCTCCAGCTGGATACCAAGTAGGATGTGCTCTGACGATAAAACTATTTTGACCGAATTCTTCTAGATAAATACCTGCTTCTTCAAGCAATTGTTTTTTCTCTTTCAGTTTCAAAGCATCACTATTGGGATAATCTAATACAAACGGCACAAGTAGTTCTTGTAGATCGTTAGAAACTTCGCCAATTTTTTCTCGAAAATATTCATACTTGATTCGTTCTTGCGCTGCATGTTGATCAATAATGTATAAGCCATCCTGACTTTGAGCAAACAAGTACGTTCCATGCATTTGTCCAAAATATTCTAATTGCGGAAAGCGTTGTGTTACCTGCTCATTTTCTAATTTCTGAATTGCTTGATCTAATGAGCGCCCATTTTGACTTAAATCAAACTCTGGATGTAGCGCTAAATCCTCACGATAAACTGTTTCTGAAGAAGTTTCTTCTTCAGCTGTTGTTTCATGCTCGTTGGAAAAGTTTTCAACAGTGGATAACTCATTTTCACTCTTATCCACTGGTTTTTCTACATAGTTATCAACAATATCACCAGAGTTATCCACTGTTTTTCTTTTGCTTTCTGGATAACTAATAGTTTCTTCAGAAAATACAGGAGAGTTTTCAACATTATCCACAGACTTATCAACAGATTCATGCACAAACTCGCTTTTTTCTTCCGCTACAAAAAATGTTCCGGTTGTTTGATCAAAATTCAAGCTTTGCGGTTTCTTAGGTTTCGCTTCTTCAAAAGCGTAAGATAAATCAATTTCGATTTGTTCCGCTTTTGGTTGATCAGCAACCTTTTTCTTGAATCGCAAATTGTCAGCTGCACTGGGAATTAAGTTCTCCTGTACCAATGCTTTTTGAATCGCTTGAGTAATTAGCTCAGTTAATTCCTGTTCCTTCGATAAACGAACTTCTTGCTTTGTTGGATGGACGTTCACATCCACTAACAATGGATCCATTTTGATTTCCAGTACAGCGATTGGAAATCGCCCTACCATTAGTTTTGAACCATAGCCGGCTACAATTGCTTTATTCAAGGAAAAATTTTTGATAAAACGTCCATTAATGATGGTTGAAAGATAATTACGACTAGCACGAGTCACTTCAGGTAAAGAAATATAACCGAAGATTTCAAAATCTAAATCTTTCGCTTCAATCTTCAACATTTTCTTTGCTGTATTCAACCCATAGATTCCGGCAATCGTTTGTTTCAGTTCGCCATTTCCTGAAGTTGCTAACATCTTATTCCCATCATGGACTAATCGAAAAGCAATTGCCGGGTGACTTAAGGCTAAGCGATTCACAATATCACCGATATTCGCCAATTCAGTATGCAACGTTTTGACATATTTTAAGCGTGCTGGTGTATTAAAGAAAAGATTGCTGACTGTGATTTTCGTTCCTTGTCTTAAAGGAGCTGGGCGGTGTTCCATTACCGCACCCCCCTTAAGCTCTAAATAGGTTCCTTGCGTTTCTTCTTGATTGGCTGTTTCTACCGTCATCTCTGAAACAGAAGCAATACTAGGCAATGCTTCTCCTCGAAACCCAAGCGTACGAATTCGGAAAAGGTCGTCACGATTGTGGATTTTACTTGTTGCATGACGTTTAAAGGCGTTCTCAACATCTTCTGTCAAAATACCTTCTCCATTATCAATCACTTGGATCGTTTTTAATCCTGCTTCTTCAACTAAAATATCGATTTGACTACTTCCTGCATCTATGGCATTTTCCACAAGTTCTTTGACTACCGAGGCTGGACGTTCGACAACTTCACCGGCTGCGATTTGATTGGCTAAGCGTTCTGATAATTCTTGGATTTTCGCCATCATTCTACGCCTTCTTCCTATATAGTATTTATAGTGAGCTTACTCTTCTTATTTATCGTTGATTTACAGCTGTTTTTTCAATTCATAGAGTTGATTCAATGCATCCATTGGTGTCATTTCTAACAGATTCATTTGTTTCAATGTAGAAATAACTGCTGTTTCGGCATCGCTTAATTCACTGAACAAGGACAGTTGTTGCGTTTCTTCTTGTTCTATCGATGCAGTATCAGTTACTGGTTGTGCTATTGCTTCAAGCGGCTCACTTGGAACAGCCACGGAATGATGGCTCACTTCTCCTGATTCTAATGTATGCAAAATATCTGCAGCTCTTGCTAATAAATTAGAAGGTAGCCCTGCAATTTTCGCTACATGGATCCCATAGCTTTTATCAGCTGGGCCATCCATCATCTTATGCAAAAATACTACTTCGCCGTCTTTTTCAACAGCTCCTACATGTACATTTTTTAATTGAGGTAATTCTTCCTCTAGAACTGTTAACTCATGGTAATGTGTAGAAAAGAGCGTTTTTGCTTGTACATGTTGATGGATATATTCAATGATCGCTTGAGCTAATGCCATTCCATCATAAGTCGCAGTTCCTCTACCTAATTCATCAAAAAGAATTAAGCTGTTTGGTGTCGCATGCCGCAACGCTTGATTAGCTTCCATCATTTCCACCATGAACGTACTTTGTCCAGCAATCAAGTCATCACTTGCACCAATCCGAGTAAAAATCCGATCAAAAATTGGTAAGATCGCTTTTTGCGCAGGGACGAAGCACCCCATTTGAGCCATTAAAACAGTTAATGCTAACTGACGCATATACGTACTTTTCCCTGACATATTCGGTCCAGTTATCAATAAAATCATTTCGTCTTCAGCCATATCCACACTATTGGGAATATATTCTTGATGTCCTAATACTTTTTCAACGACTGGGTGCCGACCTTCTTGAATCAGTAATTGGTGTCGATCCGAGACCATCTCAGGACGAACATATTGGTATCGCTCACTGATCGTAGCAAAACTTTGCAGAACATCGGCTGTACTGATTGATTTTGCTAAAATTTGTAATGGTTTGATCGCTTTTTTGACTTCTTCTCTCACTGCTAAAAACAGCTGATATTCCAAATCAACAGACTTTTCTTCTGCTTCTAAAATTTGCGTCTCTAACTCTTTTAATTCTGGTGTGATAAAGCGCTCTGCATTGGCCAACGTTTGTTTACGTTCGTATTTTTCCAGTTCAACATTTGCCAGATTCGCTTTAGTGATTTCGATATAATAACCAAATACACGATTAAAGCCAACTTTTAAATTTTTGATCCCAGTCTGCTGACGTTCTCTTGCTTCTAACTCTGCTAGCCACTGCTTCCCATTAATCATCGCAGAACGGTACGTATCTAACTGATCATTAAATCCATCTTTAATGATATTCCCCTCAGTAATTTGTAGGGGCGGGTCTTCTTGAATTGCTTGATCAATCAAATGAACCAGATCATCCATTGGTTGCATTTCCTTCAATAAGTCAGTCCACTGACCTTGATCGATCCCTTCGATCAGTTGACGAATCAGCGGTACTTGTTCTAAAGAAGTCTTTAATTGAATCAAGTCACGCCCATTGACATTTCCAAAAGCCACTCTTCCTGCTAGGCGTTCTAAATCATAAACCTTCGTCAATGCACTTTGTAGATCAAGTCGTTCAAAATAGCTATTCAAAAGAGAAGCTACCATTTCTTGTCGTGCCTTGATTTGATTGAGTTGAATCAGCGGACGGTCAAGCCATTGTTTCAGTAAACGCCCGCCCATAGCTGTTTTCGTTTCATCTAGCAACCATAAAAGCGTGCCGTGTTTTTTTCCTGTACGTATGGACTGGCTTAGTTCGAGGTTAAACTTAGAATAGTAATCCATTTTCAAATAGTGATCCGGTTGATACTCGATCGCTTTTTGGATATGCGCAAGACTTCTTTTTTGTGTCACTGCTAAATAAGTAAGTAATTTTCCGGTCACTTCTTTTTCAAGTGGATCGGATAGCTCACTGGTTAAGAAATTAAACTCTGCATTTTCTTCACTTGTTTCTTGTTTTGAGAAAACTAATCCTAATCGATTCTTTAATTGCTCAGCAAGTTTTTCACTAATTTCATTTCCTAAAACAAGTTCTTTTGTTTGCAAAGCCGTCGTTTCGTTCAGTACAGCTTCTTCATCAAACAAATGAGCAGTTTTTAACTCCCCTGTGCTTAAATCAGCGTAGGCAAATCCAAATTCGTTGCCTTGGCTAACAATTGCTGTCAAAAAATTATTGTCTTTAGCAGATAGTCCCTTACTATCCATGACTGTTCCAGGTGTCACTAATTGAATCACTTCACGTTTAACCATCCCTTTGGTGGTCTTAGGATCTTCTACTTGTTCACAAATAGCCACTTTATAGCCTTTTTCAATTAAAATATCAATATAGCCTTGTGCTGCATGATGGGGTACCCCACACATTGGGATTGGTTCGTCTGCATTACGATTCCTGCTGGTTAATGTTAACTCTAAAATTTGAGACGCATTGATGGCATCTTCATAAAATAATTCATAAAAATCACCTAAACGATAGAACAAAAAAGCATCTTGGTATTGGGCCTTGATGCTTAAATATTGTTCCATCATTGGAGTATTCTTAGTTTTTTGAGGCATTGTCTTCCTCCTCTATCCAATTATTGATTTCATCTTGCAGCATTTTCGTCAAATGATGCAATAAATCATTTGCTTCAAGCAATTGTTTCCGATAAGCTACTACGATCGGATGTTGATCAAATTGTTTCGTCAATTGTTCAACCCGACCATTCGCTTCTTTTTCTGCTATTCTTTTCCCATAATAAGCATAGTTTGCTGCTTCTTTTTGTGCAGATTTGATATCTTCCGTTAACTTTTCTAAATAGGAACTAGTTTGTACTTTTCGCTCTAGTTCGTGGTAGCGGATGATCGTTTCATGTTCACTTAAAAGTTGAGCTAATTTATCCGCTTCTCGTTGAATATTCGGCTCTTTATGCAAAAGATGTCTCACTTTCTATTCTAAAAATGGACGGTCCTCGTTGATCTGGATTAATTGGATGGTTTTCGCTTTACCAGTTGCATCGTCAAATTCCAGTAAACAGCCACTCAAAATACCTCGTCCTCGTTCAACGACTTCAAAACGTTTCGGCAAAGCTGTTAAAAATTTTTCGATAACTGGTTCTCGGCGCATACCTAAAATTCCGTCATAAGGACCTGTCATACCTACATCAGTTAAATAGGCAGTTCCCTGCGGTAGAATCCGAGCATCATTGGTTTGTACATGCGTATGGGTCCCAATGACCGCTGAGACTTTTCCATCTAAGAACCATCCCATGGCTTGTTTCTCACTTGTCGTTTCTCCATGAAAATCAACGAAAATGATTGGCGTTCTTTTTTTTGCTTCGGCGATCAAGCGATCCATCTTGCGGAACGGATCATCTAAGTCGACCATAAAAGAACGTGCTTGCATGTTGATTACAGCTAGTTCTACTTGATTGACTTTCACGAATACCATTCCTTGACCTGGCGTTCCTTCAGGAAAGTTTGCTGGACGAACGATTTTTTTTGCTTGATCGATAAATTCAAAAATATCTCGGTTGTCCCAAGTATGATTGCCCATCGTGACAACATCTACACCGTCTTGTAAAAACTTTTTATAAATTTTTTCAGTTATTCCTCTTCCAGAAGCTGCATTTTCTCCATTTACGATTGTGACCTGTGGTTGATATTTCTTTTTTAAACGAGGAAGATAGGTTGTAATCATATCTCTTCCCATTGAACCTACTACATCACCAATAAATAAAACCCGCACACGTTTTCCTCTTCTCTTTTAACATCATTCTATATTATAGTTGTTTTTTTGTAGAAAGAAAAGGGCAGAAAAATCCTCTGCGTAACCCTCATCTGAAACTACTAAAAAACTAGCTGAAGTCAGTCTCCAACTAGTTCTTTTTACTATCCTAGATTATACTTGTTTATTTAAATCATGGAAAGTTGCTTCAATGCTTTCCAAATTCCATCTTCATCATTTGTATCAGTAACCAACTTCGCTTCTGCTTGTACCTCTGGAACTGCATTTCCCATTGCAACACCAATGCCTGACATACGCAGCATCTCCCGGTCATTTTGGCCATCACCGAAACTAATGATATCTTCTTGCGCAATTCCGACTTGTTCTGCTAGGTGTAAAATCGTGGCTGCTTTTGAACCGTCATGTGGAACAACATCCACACTTTTTTCATGCCAACGAACAAATCGAATCTTATCGTAACTAGAAAAATGATGATCGTAATTCTGATCAAAAAATGCTAAAGCTTGATAGATATCTTGTTCTTCCACAAAGTACTGATCCAGTTCAGGTAAAACAGCACCAAATGAATGCATTGCCTCTTCCATCATTCCCACATGATTGGAAGAATAACGTTTGATATTATCTAGACTCACAAAAGCAGTATCGATATTTTTATCTTGTGCTTCTTTGACAAAATTGTCTAATTGTTCACGGTCAAGCAAATTTTTATAAACTTGTTCATGATCTAAAAATCCAGCAGCGCCATTACATAAGATATAATTTGTAAATGCTAGATCTCGGATAACCTCTTGCGCATGGAAACGACTACGTCCAGTAGCAATCGTTACCAAATGTCCTGCTTTACGTAACTTATCCAAGGCTTCTCTTGTGCTGTCTAATGCTTGTTTATTTGTGTCCAGTAGCGTCCCATCAATATCAAAAGCAAATAATTTACGTTTCATTTTTTTAGTCGACTCACTTTCTTATAAATACTTGCTTGCTTCTCTTCTTGTCAAAGCAGACCATTCTTTTGTCAATTGTTCTTTTACCCAAGAAACATTTGTCTTGCTGTAATCGCGCAATGCCCACCCAATCGCCTTTTGAATAAAAAATTCCTTTGAGAAGCGATCTTCAGTAATCACTCGATCCAGCAACAGCTGATTGGTAGCTTCTTTAAATCCTAACTGTAACGTAATTGCTATTCGCCGAAGCCAAAAATCTTCTTTTTTTTCAAACAAAAGAGAAACCGTCTCTAATTGTTCCATATGAAGTTTACACCATGTAGCATAAACTTTCCGCCAAGCATCAATCGTATCCCACCATGCTTTTTCCGGTACCAATACAGACAATTCGACCAACTCATCCAATGATAAACGTTTGATGTTTTGTTGAATCAAATCAATCGCCAGGTACTGATACTCCCGTTCTTTTTTTTCATAATAATAGAAAACAAGGAAAAAAAGGTCTGGAACATCAAGCACTTTGCTTTCACGCAAAAGTGTTTGTTGCAATTTCCAACGTTCTGGTTTGGGCACACCTGCAAATGAGAACTGATTTCTCATATACATTTCCATTGGATGTGCTTTTTCTTCATTTTTTTGAAAAACTAAAAGTTCCAAGACAGTCCTCCTTGAAAAATCAAGCCCGTATCTTAGGTGACAGCTGAAAAATCACTGTCACTACCTTTTAGTGGCTCTGTAGGTTGAAAATAGGCTGTGCTTACACAAGCATGATCCTTCATTTATTTCTTTTTAAGATTGGTACGTTTATTTTTCATGCTTTTAAAAGATACCCTCTTATTTTATAGAGTGAAACAAGGTTTGTAAAGCGTTTTTAAAGAGAAACGTACTTGACAGTTTCACCTTGTTTCCCTTATACTGGACTTTGTGTAAAATAATGCAGCGGAAAAATAATAATTTCGTCCCTAGTTCATTGCCCCGATTCGGGTTCAATTGCGTAACCGCGGCTGCAAAGGTGAAGATTGAAGAATGGACTACACGATTATGAATTTTTTATCGGATTATTTTACTCCAAAAACTAAATTTATTTTATTGGAGGAAATTTTAATGTCTCGTTATACAGGACCATCATGGAAAATTTCTCGTCGTCTAGGTATTTCATTATCAGGCACAGGAAAAGAATTAGCACGTCGCCCTTACGCTCCAGGTCAACATGGACCAAACAGCCGTGGCAAACAATCAGAATACGGTATGCAATTAACTGAAAAACAAAAACTACGTCACATGTACGGAATGAACGAACGTCAATTCCGTAACTTGTTCGTTAAAGCTAGCAAAATCAAAGAAGGTAAACACGGGGTTAACTTCATGATCTTACTAGAACAACGTTTAGACAATGTTGTTTATCGTCTAGGTCTTGCAACTACTCGTCGTCAAGCTCGCCAATTAGTTAACCATGGTCATGTGATGGTTGATGGCAAACGCGTTGATATCCCTTCATACCACGTTGAAGTTGGTCAAGTGATCTCAGTTCGTGAAAAATCACAAAACATGACAACAATCAAAGAAGCTGTTGAAGCAACTGTTGGTCGTCCAGCATTCGTAAGCTTCGATGCTGAAAAATTGGAAGGTTCATTAACTCGTTTACCAGAACGTGACGAACTATATCCAGAAATCGACGAAGCTCTTGTCGTTGAATACTACAACCAAAGCCTATAATTTTCAAAGCTTTGGCTTACAAGCCCACTATCTATTCGATAGTTGGGCTTTTTTTATGTAGATTTCCCTCTCTCTTTTCTAGCTCTCTTCTTTATTTGAATTGATTCGCCCGTGTAACTCTCCTGGAATCATATGTTGAGACTTACCAAAAAGTTCAAAATGAAACAATGTTTAACTGAACATATAACCTATCCTCAAAGAAAGCTAAACTAACATTTTGAAGGAATGTTTCATTTATTTGAAAAAATATACTTTACAAAAAATAATTATTCTTATACAATTTCGTTAACCATTAAAAATAAATTGGTTTACAAAGGAGAAGCTATGACAAAATCACTCAAAGAACTCATTCTTGCTGCGGAATTTGCGGCGATCATTGCCGTTCTTTCACAATTTACTTTCCCTCTAGGTCTAATCCCCTTGACTGGACAGACTTTTGCCATTGGGTTAACTGCTACTTTCCTTGGTAAAAGAACAGGAACTGTTTCAGTCTTGATCTATCTTTTATTAGGTCTTATCGGATTACCCGTTTTTTCTGGGATGTCTGGAGGGATCGGGGTATTATTTGGCCCTACTGGTGGATATCTAATTGGTTTTATCGTCCAGTCGTGGCTAATTGGATACATCATGGAGAAAATCGGTTTTTCCTATCCTCCGACAATATCCGCAAACTTAGTTGGTTCAGCAGCTGCGTTATGCTGTGGCATGTTATGGTTAATGATCAGTAGTCGTCTTTCTCTTCACACTGCATTTTTAAGTGGATTTCTTCCTTTTATAATCCCTGAAGCAATCAAATCGATTGCTGCCGCTTCGGTAGGTCTGTTTCTAAAAAAACGTTTGTCTCGACTTCAGTTGTTTAGTATGGATAAATAACTAGACAAAACAACTACTACGTTGTATTCCTTTACGAAAAATTTTTTAAAATAAAATCGTCACTGATTCAAACTGATTGTGGCATTACCTAAATTCCTTGAATTGTTGATAAATAAAAAAAGCTTACAATCGTAAGCTTTCAGACTATAGACAAAGTACTTATTTATAGTGCTTTGTCTTTTTTATACGTTAAAACAGAACGATAAATTGGAGCTGTACCTGATGCTTTCAAAACAAAGTAAGTTTAAAGATCTCTATAAAAAAAGAGAAGAAACGATTGAACGAATATTCAGCACCACAAAAGAATCTCATGGGTTACGTTATACCAATCAAATAGGAATTGTAAAAATGCACATGAAAATCGGGCTTACTTTTGCTTGTCTAAATATGAAAAAGCTAAATCAAAAAATATCAAGCGAAAAAAGAGTATTTTTCTAAAGAAAAGAAGACAAACCTTATTTTTACATAAGGATTGTCTTCAATCTGATATAAATTATATTTTGTAAAAATTTCTGATTCTTAATTCTTAATACGTTGCTATACAGTTGATTCGTGAACACCATGTACATTAGGATACTATCAGTAGCATTGAACTAACAGATCACTACTTTAAATTTTGGAAGGATCTATCGCCAGAAAAAAACGCCTCCAACATAAAATTAGAGACGTTTAAGCATTCTTTGTAGTAACTAAATAATTGTTGCCCCTTACCAAGCGGCAACTATATTTCCAAATCAACGTATTTATTTCTATATCATGAAAGAAAGCTCATCAATAGCAGTACACCTATTGTTATTACTAACTCCATAATATTTTCAATCCATACTGGAAAGAATAATCCTTTGTAAGGTGACCGAAAAAGGGATCGATATTTTTGGGGGATAGTGAAACTCAGTACACTAGATAGTGCCCATAGAAACAAAGCGAATGATGCATGGTGTTTCATAGCTAAAAAAAGACTTAGAGCTAAGAGAATAAATTGACAAATTCTTAGAAAACCCAGGGATTTCATCTCCCACCTCCTCATGTACTAAATACAATCTCTATACTCATTTATTATATCAATAAATTTAACAGAGATTGTATTTTAGTTTAAATGATCAATTTACCAACGGTTATCATATTTAGAAGACCATCTTGATTCAGTAAGTGTAATCCGAGCAGTACCGGTATTTCCATGGTTGTCAATTTTATCTCTGCAATCTTTTGAGTAAAGGGTAAGCTTACCCATTGCTATACCTGCTAAAAGAGCTGCAGCTCCAATAACTACTGATCCAGCAGAAGTACTAAATTTAGCTAAAGCCGTAGCAAGGCTACCGGTTCCTGCAGCAGCAACATACATACCATTATAAGCGGTACGAGCAGTTTGTTTGCCCGAAGCTGTATTATAATATACATTCCAGCCACCATTTTGTATACGTTGACCTAACCCAGCAGCGAAGGCTTCTGCTCCCTCATATTTGTTAAGTATATATTGTGCCGTGCTTTCAGGATTGGCCTTCGAAGCTACTTGATATTGAGGTGTAGCTAGTTCCTGTTCTAATGCGACCCATTTCGCATTTTTCACCACTTCTATTGAAGTTGCTTCTGGCACAGCAATTTCATCAGCTGCTACTACTATTGATGCCGTGGGAGAAAATATACCTAAACATAAAAGAATTGCGAAAAATAAAGCATAAATACTTTTAGAGGACCTACCAATTTCTTTTTTCATTTGTTCTTCTCCATTCATTTATTGTATTGCAAACGTTTACAATACAATGATAACCCCTAATGGGAATTCATACATTATATTATCCAAAAAGAATGATGATAAAACTGTGTCATTATAATAACATTTTATAAATGATAAAATATTTTTTTACAACACCAAAAAAGCTACACAATAATATTAATATAAATTAAATTTCTGTAAAAATAACAAACCTCATTTAAATTCTTTGTTTTATAGAAGGAGTGTTTTTCTAAAGAAAAACAGACCACTTTTTCTTTTGTTTTTGAAAATAGACCTATAAAAAAGACAAACCTCATTTTTACATAAGGTTTGTCTATAATCTGAAAGCTTTCAATCGTAAGCTTTTTTATCTTCTATTTTTTAAATCTTAGCTAACTCATCGCTTATTTTTTTAGATCCACTTTTTTACCGATCCAATAAATGATGATTCCCCCAACTATCATGGAAGCCAGCTCGCCCAAAGCAACGGTTCCCCAAGTGAAGAAAAAGGGTAATTGATAGAATAGCTTCAATTGTCCAGCAACTGTAAACATAGAAAATGCAAAGACCAAAGCTGTAATCACCATTTTTATTTTCATGTTTCTTACTCGTTTTGTTATCTCATAGTTAATCAATAAGACGAGTAAGGTGCTGATACTACCAACTACTACATCAATCCATCCCAATGGAGAGGAAAGATTGGCTAAAGCAACACCTAGCGTGATAGCCAAAATATACTTTTTATTATAGAGCGACAAATAATTGAACATTTCGGAAAGACGTATTTGAATGGCACCAAAACTGATAACTGACAACACGAATGTAACTGCCACATATAAGCCTGTTACAAGTGCCATTCGAGCAATTTCTGCTGTGGTAAAACGATTAGTAGAACGAATTTTCTTTTGATCCATATTCTTTCTCCTTTACAAGGTCGGGATACAATCGATCATCCTTGTGGTCAAAAATGCCACAAAAGATCTCGTCTCTCTCAACTCTTGGTAATAACTACGACCAAAGGATGGGAATTGACTTCCAACTGAAGTGCCGTAGTGCGAATAAATTCGCTAATCATAGCTTATCTGAAAACAATAAAAAAGACAAAATCATTTTAATAACCAACCACCGTCGATTGGAATGATCGTCCCTTGGATATAGCTTGCTTGAGGGGTTGCCAAAAACAACGTTAGTTCAGCAACTTCCTCTGGTTGCGCCCACCGTTTAACAGGTGTTTCATTCGCCACCCATTCTGCCATCTCACCATTTCCTGCAAAATCAGCTGCATTTATAGGTGTTTGAATCGCGCCTGGTGCAATTCCTTTGATACAAATACCTTTAGAAGCATAATCTAATGCTAATTGCTTCGTAAAGCCAACAATTGCATGCTTTGCGCTGGTATAGGCAATCCCGCCCCCACCACCGACAAAGCCAGCAATTGATGCCATATTGATGATTGTCCCTGTTTCTTCCTCAAGCATGTCTGGAAGGATCAAGTGCGTTAACTGAAACATACTCTTGACATTAACAGCAAACACTCGATCCCATAAAGCTTCATCTGTTTCCAACAATGGCTGGTACTCATCTAATATTCCTGCTGTATTTAGCAAGATCGCAACTTTTCCAAACGTTTCGTGACACTGTTCAACCGCCTTTTTTAACAAAGAATGATTCGTGATATCACCTAAAAAATAAGCAAAGGTTTCAGAAAATTGCTGGGATAGATCGTCCATTCGGCCTAATTGCTGATCAAAACCAAACACCCGCGAACCTTGTTCTAAAAAGGCTTTAGCTTGTGCCTGTCCGATACCTGAAGCTGCTCCAGTGACAAAAACAACTTTCTCTGTTAGATCACTGTATCTATTTTTCATTCCACAATGATCCAATCTTCAGCTAAAATGTCACAGACTGTAGGCGCAAAACTGGAAAATCCTTCGTCACTTGTTTTGATTAAAAAGTAAGGGGTAACGGGACAACCGTCAAATTCTTCTCCTGAAACAAGAACGACATACAATTCAAAACCACTCCAACCTTTTCGAATCACTTTATTCCCTTTTTTTAATGCTGGTAAAATTTCTTCAAATGTCATTTATTTCGTTCCTTTCTTTGTCTTTTCGGTCTTGGATCAACACAAATTTTTGGTACAATTGGATATAATCGTTTAACTGTAACTCTCCAGTCACGATAAAGTATTCTAAATCAGACCATGGCTTACGATGCACTTTGCTCGTTGAAAGTAATAAATCAACTTCTCGTCCCCGATAATCTGTTGGTAAAAATTTCAAACAATAAACATTTCGAAAAAAACGATGTAAGTCTTCTATTAACAACTGCTCTTCAAACAGAGGGAAATCTGTCATCAAAAGAATCGTGATCTGCGGTAATTTTGGCGTAAATGCACCCATTGTCTTTAAAACCGTTAAATACCGCCCCATCAAAAAAGACGTATTTTGAAATGCTAGCTGATCCACTTTTTGCTCGGTCTCAAAAAACAAATCGAGCCACTGGACAATTTCACTATTTTCGATCATCAAATGATTTATAAAGTCACTGTCGTTCCCATCAATGGTTTCCTTAGCTTCTGGAAAAAGATAGGCAAATAAATGACTACTAAAAAGATAGGTTTCAGCTTCTTTTGTTAAGGGTTCTTCTGACAATCCTTGTTCCACTTGATAGAGAGCTAATGCTTCTTTTGCTTCATAAAGTGCATGGTAGGGTGGTGTTTGTCTCCTTCGATGGAAAGCAAACATTTCTTCTCGGATGTCTTTATCCGTATAGTACTCTTCTCGTGTCATCAAAACTAAAAATAACGCACCTAATTCTTCTTCATTTTGAAAATAGTTAGGAAACACTGGTTGCATCCAATGACAAAATTTTTGAAACATAGGATTATCAGTAATCAGTTGTCGCTTTCGTTCGTTTAACGATACGTAATGCTTCTGAGATTTACGCAAGAAGAAAGCTCCTAACATATACTCTAGTCTTCTTTTTTTGATCTCATTAAGGCGAACATTGAAAAAAGCCATGATTTGTTCAGCAATTTTTTTCACATCTAATTGTGAAATCGTTACAAAAGGCCAAATTTTCCCACGAAACAACTGCCAAAACGTCATGTGAAGGTAAAGCCGGATGATTTCTTCTTCTCCTTGCACCACATAAGTCCCACGTTGTAAATAAATCCCGTAATTTTTTAATTGTTCTCTCCACTCGTTGATCTTTCGACGCGCAGTTGATTCGCTGATATATTGTTTTTGAGCAAATTGATAGATCGTATGAAACTCTTCAAAAAAAATATCGTGCAATAGCTGGTATTTCAGCGTACTTTGCACGAGAAAAATCAAAAAACGCTCATGTTCGATAGAATCAAGCGTATCATAAAAGGAATAGCCAGAACGAGGGGTTTTCATAAACAATGTTTGAGAGCTCTCGTTGAACTGATGGTAATTTTTTGTTAATTCGTTTAAGTACTTAGCGACACTTCTTGCATCTAATTGGACTGTTTGTGCCAGTTCAGCAATCGTGTGCCACTGATGATCCTCGAAACTTTCCAGCAGGAGAATTTTATAATAAAGGTCTTTATCAAATCGTTTTAAATATTCAGATGACAAATACAACTTTTACCACTCCTTTATGCTAGAACGTTTTTTTCATTGTAGCATAAATCCTGGGAAACAACATCAAAACAGGTTAGTAAAAAACTGAAATAATAATGGTAATAAAAAGACGGTCAGCATGCCATTGACGCCAATGGCTAAGCCTGAAATAATCCCTTCGATCTCACCCAATTCGATTGCCTTTGCTGTACCAATCGCATGAGAGGTACTTCCTAACGCAACCCCCTTAGCAATCGGACTGCTGATCTTAAAAAGACGAAAGATATGAGTAGCGATCAACGACCCAAAGATACCAGTAGAAACAACAATTGCAAGCGTGACCGCATTGATTCCTCCCATCGTATGAGAAAGATCAACAGATATCGCTGTTGTCACTGATTTAGGTAGCAGAGAAATGACCATCGCTTTTTTTAATGTAAATAAATAGCCAATACCCACACTGACTAAGCAATTAGCTACGATCCCCGCTAAAATTGCCGCAATGACTGGGAAAAAATTTTCTTTTAACAAATGAAAATTTTTATATAAAGGAATAGCTAATGCAACTGTTGCTGGCGTGATCATCATGGTCAAAAAATTCCCACCCACATTATAATCCTGGTAACTGATTCCAGAAAAATGAAGAAAAAGAATGATCACTAAAATAGACAATACCAACGGATTGATAATTGGCAATTTATACTTGCGTAAAAATTTATCTGATAATACGTAGACACCTAACGTTAAGCTTAATCCAAATAATGGGTTACGAATAAATTCAGTCAATTTGTTGCTCCTTCCTTTTGATTTTCTGCAACTTTTGGCTACTTGTTTGTTTCAATTGAACAGATTGTAACATTTTTTCTACTACTTCTGCCGTTTTGCCTGCTACGACCATCGTTACGATCGAACAGATCACTACCGCACCTAATAAAATAGGCCAAATTGTCGCAATATCACCAAAATAGTCAAGTAAACCTACCCCCGCCGGGACGAATAAAATCGTTAAATTATTTAATAAAAAATCACCTGTTCCTCCTAAATGCTCAGGCTTTACTAGTCGCATCTCAAAAGCTAGGAACAAAAATAAGATACCTAGGATACTTCCAGGAATTGGTAAATGGAACAATACACGAGTTCCTTCACCTAAAACTGAGAAAAAGAGGATAATAAAAAATTCTTGAAAAAATTTCATCTATGAAACACTCCTTATTGTTAGCTTTCATTTTACTAACAATATTTTTCTGAAATTTTCAAATTGTGCTGTTTCTAAAGTACAATATTTGAAAAATATAATCGTTTTTTTTTGGTATATTTATAATTAAGGTTGGTGTTTTGTGGGAAAGTTCCATACGTTGTTTTGGAAGTTGGTCAGATTTCTTTTATACATAGAAATCATTTTTTTATCTGCACTTATTTATGACCAATAAAAACGTCGGATGCGAAGCACTACACCTATTGTGTTGTTGTTTCTTTTTTTTTGCATTTTTATAAATTTTGGAGGTATATATGGATTATTCACTTATGACCCGTCTTGTGGCGGAAATGATCGGTACAGCTTTATTAATCATTCTTGGGAATGGTGCTGTAGCAAACGTAGATTTAAAAGGAACAAAAGGTTATGGAAGTGACTGGATGTTGATCGCTGTAGGTTATGGCTGTGGTGTAATGATGCCAGCAATGATTTTTGGTGGTATCAGTGGAAATCATATTAACCCAGCGTTCACAATTGCTCTTGCCTCAAATGGTTTATTCCCATGGGCTGAAGTATTACCTTATATTGCTGCTCAATTGATTGGTGCCGCAATTGGACAATTGATCGTTGTAGCTTGCTACAAACCTTATTATGATCAAACAGACGATGTAAACCATGTATTAGGTACTTTCTCAACAATCAACAGTGTTGGTTCTAAATTCAATGGTTTTGTTAATGAATTCTTTGGATCATTTGTTTTATTCTTTGGTGCACTAGGAATTACTAAAGCACCTTTCTTCCAAGACAATCTTGGTACAGCACACTTAGCTCTTGGTTTCTTAGTATGGACGTTAGTTGCTTCTCTCGGCGGACCTACTGGACCTGGTTTGAACCCAGCACGTGACTTCGCACCACGTTTAGTCCACGCATTGTTACCATTAAAACATAAAGGTTCATCACAATGGGGTTATGCATGGGTACCTGTTGTTGCACCGATTTGTGCTGGTATCGTTGCTGTCTTCTTATACAAATTCTTATTTATGGCTTAATCAAAAAAACTTGGAATCGAAGTGATTCCAAGTTTTTTTATTTGGAGAAAAAATTGATTTCTGTCCTCTTTTAACCTATGTCATACTATGCAAAGAACGCAAAATAAATTGCAGACTTTACTATTTATTTTATAAATGGAGGAACTCCTATGCCTTACGAAACAGAGCTTCAACGACATCTTGATATATTTGCTCTTTCTTTATCATTAAAGAAAAATAATAGATGGTCTCCGGAAGATGATAAAGTGAATTACCCACTTTTATTTTCTATTTATATTAAAATGATCCAACAAGATGAACAAGAATTTTTTGTACGTAAGCAAGACAAATTAAAAATGATTCAGTCACTCAACCGAAGCAAGGATTTCTATTCTTTTACTCGTCACACACAACTTTTTCATACTTTAAAGCGGATGATTTCAAATGATCCTCGAGATTTTATTCTTTTGCCCTTATCTTATAGTATAAAGAAAAATAAAAAAAGTGGTCATGTTTCCGGAGCACTCATCTACAAAGAAACGAAAAACTATAGAATTATTCTAGTGGATAAAAGGAAGCACCTGTCAAACTCATCTGTAAATATGGTTAAAATTCCTTCGGAGAAAATGGCTCCCCTTTGTAAAGAATTGTTTGCACAGAGAGATCATCCTAAACTCGAAACTTGTTATGATATTCTGTACAGAATTATTGACCATTCCTCTTCCAACAGCTTTTCGTCACTAGACTATACGATGCATGAACAAAAAGAAGGAAATTGTGTGGTCAAAGAAATAGAAGCTACTGCAAAAACTGCGCTCTTACATTGCCGCCATAACCTTCTCGCTTCACAAGGTAAAAAAAAATTAAAATGGAGTGATGTTCCCGAGTCCACTTTGGAGATGCAAAAACGTTTTTTAACTGTGATCAAATCAAAATACATAAAATCTCCTCTTCCTGATTATTTCTTTGAAATTTACAAATTGAGAAAACGAGCGAATGATGAACATTCGCCTTTAACAACGACAGAAAAAAAAGAATACATGAAATATACAAAAAAATATTTGCCGATCATCCAGAAATTCAAGAAATCTTCAAAGAAACGCCTTCTAGTAACCTTTCAAAAGTAGAGAAACCAATACAGTTAAACAAAGCAATTATAGCAGATCCGAAAACAGGTAAGTATCCAAAAGCTGGCAATACCAAAAATATGATCAATATTTTTGAAAAAATAACTGACGAAAAAAATAGGATAGCTAACGGACTAAGAACCGAAAAAAGGACGCCAAAAGATGAGTTCATTCGCTAAAGGGGATAATGTGAATCAATAATCCGATTGTGCTCAACAAGAAAAAATAAACGAGTGCCTAGCTCCGCAATAAATAGTTAGACCGTGACCGTTCTAACCCTATTTTCAAAAAATGATATTACTCGTTGACAATGGAATAAAAAGCCATAACGCACCATTTTAATAAGAAATGATCGTCATGGCTTTTGCAAACTCTTCGTACAAATGTTCATTGCGGTAGCGATTAAACTCTGGGTCGTGTTTTCGTAATAGCGTGCGTAACTTCATGGGATGATAACTATCGATCAAGTGATTTTTTCGTACAAACTCCCTCGTCAATTGCCATTCATAATAATAGCCAAAAGGACGGCAACTATAGCGGGTACCATGAATGATTTTATCTTCAAAACGACGATGGGTATGTCCAAAAACAACCTGTTTGATATTATCGTATTGATCTAATAGTTGTCCAAAAGAAGCGGAACCTAAAAAAGCATTTAAGTTGTTCCAGCGTTCGTATGGAGCGTTTTGATAGACAATAAAGTCTTTTTTAGGAACAAAATGTGTCGCTAAAATAACGTCCAGTTTTTTTGCTTCTAACTGGTCTAGTAACTTTTTCATTGCTATCAGAACTCGAGCGTTGACTTCAATGTCACTTCCCTCTCGTTTAATAAAACGATCATACCAGTAAAGGTTCTTCATGCGCAGAATTTGTTTATTTTCTTTTAATTCTGAGAATTGATAATCATACCAACCATTCATCCCAAGTAGGACTGTCTGCTTATTCAACGCCAGATATCGTTCATTTAAAAAGTGAGAATCCGGGAAATGATTCATCATTTCTTCTCCCTCAACATCTGCCAATTCATGGTTCCCAAAGTTGAACGTTGTAGGAATTCCTTTTTTGGCAAAAAATTCAACAACTCCTTGGCAAAGATCGACTTTATTCGCCACATCTCCTGCTAAGTGAAGCCGTGTGATCCCTTTGTCTGTGAGAACCTTCCACAAAATCAGCCATTCTTGTTCACTAAACTGATTGATATCTACATGTAAATCGCTGATAATTGCCAAGTTTCCCATACGCTTACCTTCTGTCTCCTATTTTCTACTCGTGATGTATGATTTGAAGATTACCTTTTAGTAATCCACTGGGGCCTTTTAACTGTAAACTCTTATAAGTCGGTTCAACTGCAATTGTCGTCGGATCATCTAGATACATCAATGCACTTTTTTTGATGTAGATTGGTCCAACAGCTGTTTCTACTTTGACAGAGTATAAACTCAAATCTTTTGTTGTCTCTTTCTTTACGAGAATCAAACGAAAGGATGTATCAATCTGACAAGTTACTCGACTGTCGGCAAAAGGACCATCTCCGTCTTCAATATCAAGTAATAACTGTTCATCTTCGTTTTGTTGTGCTAATAATTTTTCTTTTGCTTCATCTGTTAGTAATAATTCCATTCTTATCACCTCAAACTTAGCTTAATGATTTTACAACTCAGATGCAACTAACTTGTTTATGCTACACCTTTATCAACTTCTATCTGCTTGCCATTCTTGTCGTGTCAATCCTCGCAAGACAACTGAAACGATTTTTCCTTTGAAACGCCTTGCATCAGGGATGATTCCTTCTTTTTTCATCCCAAGTTTTTCCATTACACGCCCCGACTTAGGGTTTTCTGCATCGTGATAAGCAAAGATCCGAACCAAGTTTAACTCTTCAAATCCTAATTTTATCAATGCTTGACTCGCTTCTGGAACAAATCCTCTTCCCCAATAGTTCTTATTCAGTGCATATCCGATCTCTGCGTTATCTTCATTTTCTTGTACTCTTAAATCAATTGTCCCGATGAATTGTTGATTTTCTTTTAATTCAATACCGTACTTCCCTAAAGGTGCTGACATAAAATAATTAGCGATGCTGTTTTTCGTATCTTCAACGGATTGATGTGTTGGAAATACAAACCGTGTCGTTTCTTCATCATGAGCATAGTCATACATGTCTTTTGCATCATTTAATGTAACGGGGCGTAAAATCAAGCGCTCTGTTTCAATACGTTGATGTTGCGCAAAAACCAAATTTCGATTGATCAATTGTTCCATCGCTATCCTCACCTTTTGCTTTTTCGTTTTCTTAACTGTAGCGAAATTTGTTATAACTTTCAACTACTTCCGTCGAAAGAATTCTTAAACCTGCCTAAAATAAAGGACTGGAAAGTTCAAAATAAAAAATCCTTAATCATTGCTTGAAAAAGAATAATTTTTTGTTCACGTTTTATTAACATCTTTTCGTTATCGTTGAAATAACCAATAAATACAATGGATATCGGAGGAGTTCCTATGAGAGAATATACGAAAAAAATCTATTTTATTGAAGAAACCCAAAATATTGAAGGATCTTATATTGAAGTAAAAACCTTATTTGTCAACGAGGATAAAGAACAAGCCCTCACGACATTTAAACAATTATCAAAAAAACTAATGCCTTCTTTTGGCTTGGTACTAGGTGAGTATAAAATCAAAGCCGGAAAAAGTTATTTTTCCCAATTGTTAAAACGGTGGGCACATTTACCAGCTGAATTTTATCGTACAATGAAGATTCTGAATTACCAAACATTAGCTGAAACGAAAATGTGAAAAAGTTAAGTTTTATTTATGATTCGTTTAGTATCCTTATCAACACGATAGGAGGCGAACGAGATGATAAAAAAATTTTTCACACGATTATTTACCCAGCATCAACCTAGAATTAATCCTTATGAAGTCGAAAATGAATTTATGTTGAAGACAGACTTCCCTAAATGCTACTAATAGCTTGCTTTATAACCAAAAGAGAGACTGACAGATTATTTTCTGACAGTCTCATTTTTTCTCCTATTTAAATCTTCTAAATATATATATCTATATACAAATCCATAACCATTAATCTTCCTTAAAAAAAAATGTACTTTTATTAAACAAGCTTATGTTCTAGAAAAGTATTTCTCTTGCTTTACAACATATGATTGTAACGAAGGCTCAGTTCTTTGTTGTCTAGGTAAGGTAAGAATATCTCCCATTTTTTTTAATTGAGGTATAGAAGGTGGCATTTGTTCATTGTTGATTCCTACAATACGAGAATCTTTTTTAAATTCTTCAACAATTTTATTCCGTTTATAAAGCCTCCAATTTCTTTTATAAATATTGTTATATCTTCTTTTTAAAACTATGTATTTTATTTTTTTATATATATTATTTTTTCTTTGACTTCGTATTTTTTCTAATTTCATCATCTTCTGTTGTAATTTTACATTTTTTGGATGATTTTTTCGCTTCAGATAATAATTGTTAAAAATATAGTCAAAAGACTTATTTTGTTCATGTTTATTAGTTTTCAAAGCCTTAAGAAATCGTTTTCTCATCTCTAAAGTTGAATTAGGGCAAGAGTTCCATTTAGGTCTCAATGTTGGTTTAGAATGAGAATATGACAGAATACTTTTTTGACAGTTAAAAAGAGCTACTTTAAGTGTAGATTCTACCTCGTTAACAACGCAGTTTCCAACATTTTGAGGTGACATATCAACGTTAAGCCTAGAAACACACTTTTTTGTTGATATGTGAACTAATTTCTTTAATTCTTCGAAAGGTTGTATCGTTGGTAGAGCAAACTTATTACTTAAATAAAGTACATGATTAAGCTGATCTATTCTTTCAGCATAGATGGTTACAAGTCCAACAGGAAATTGATGATTAAATAGTTTCGCTTTATCAACCATTACTACGTCATAACAATTTCCATGTTTATATATTATTAATCCAGAACAATGTCCTTTACCAGAATAAAGAGGATAGGCAAGTGGTACAATCAAAAATGACGTAGGATCATTTGTTTTAAGACTTTCCAGTATTTGTAACGATGCAGTAGTACTTGGTGCATTACAAAAATCTAGTGTTTTTGTTAATGACGAAAGAATGTGTTCTTTCCTATTTTCATCAATAAAGAACCCATCAGTATCCTGTTCAATCATTTTTTTGTAGGTAGAAAGTAGCATCACTTCGTCCTCTGTGCCAGTATCACCGTCTCTCTTGTGCTCTTTGACAGCATCTTCCATTCTATAGTATAAGTTGGTATTATGTTTTAACCCTAAGGTCAGGGCTAAAAGCTCATAACGACGTTGATAATCATCCATATAATTCAATTCCTTTCATATGTAGAGGTTAAGATGAATAATTTAAAAAACTTTATTCGATTCATTAGTGGGAGTTGCTAACAAATATAGCATAGTTGAAGATATAATATTCATTAATTTTTTCCTCAAGAAAGAAATAGTTGTTCTAAGCTTACATAAATATGAGCACATCCCGTTATGACTATAAAAAAGATTACTCCACCATCTATAGAATCTAATATTTTTTTATATATAAAGAAAATGAGACCGATAACAATCGTCCCATCTCGTTTTTACTTTATTTCAAGGCTTGAGCAACATCTTCAATCATTAATTTCATGGATTCTAAGCCTCCACCACTTAGATACCAAACGTCTGGCTGTAGCGAAATCACTTTATGATGTTTACCTGCATCCGTTTGTGCAATCAACTCATTCGCAGCGACATTATCCTTACTGTCATCGCCACCGATCGCTTTCGTACGATCTACCACAAAAAGAATACCAGGATTTTTGTCTAATACATATTCATAAGAGACGCTTTGTCCATGAGTAGAAGCTTCAATATATTCATCTGCTTGTTTAAAACCAAAGACATCATGAACAAGTCCGAAGCGTGATCCTGAACCATAGGCGGATAATTGTCCTTCATTGACTAACGTCACTAACGCAGTTTGATCAAGATTACTTGTTTTTTCTTTTATCTCATTGATTTTTTTAGTTAAATCGGTAAGTCCTGCCTCGGCTTCATCTTCTCGATCAAAAATCTTTCCTAAGGTTTGAACATTTTGTTGTATCGATTCCCATGGCTTGCTTGAATCAACAGCTAAATATAAAGTAGGCGCAATTTTGTTTAATTCCTCTTGATAATCGCTTTGTCTACCTGAGATAATGATCAAATCAGGTTGCATTTGGTTGATTTTTTCTAAATCAGGTTCTTTAAGTCCGCCTGCGGAATCCACTTCTTTATATTTTGCCAAATAGTCTGGTAAATTCTTCGTGGCCGCACCAACGACTTTATCCCCCACTCCTAATGCATTTAAAGTATCTAAAGAACCATTATCAAAGACGACGACTTTTTGAGGTTTTTGTTTAACTTCAATTTTCTCACCGTTACTGTCTTTTACGGTCAAAGAAGATTGAACTTCTCCGCCGCTGGTTTTCGTATTTGTCGTAGTACTCCCCGCATTGCTACCACATGCTGCTAACGCTACTGTTGCTACTAATAAAAAACTGACAACTAATTTTTTCATTCCGATTCTCCTTCTGCTATTTTAAAAATAAAGACAGAATCTGCGTCCTTCAATCTCGCAAACTCGAATGTCCATTTCATATAATTCATCTAAGATGTTCTTTTGGATAATTTCATTGGTGGCTCCTTGAATAAACAGTTCCCCATTTTTCATGGCAATGATCTCATCCGCATAGCTTGCTGCAAAATTGATATCATGAAGCACAATAATGATCGTTTTCCCTAAATCTCGAACTAAGTGTTGTAAAATTTGCATGATCTGAACAGCAAAATTCATATCCAAATTATTTAGCGGTTCATCTAGTAAGATATAATCAGTATCTTGGGCTAACACCATCGCTATATAGGCTCGTTGTAGTTGCCCACCCGAAAGCGTATGGATCATCTGGTTTTTTAAGGAGGTTAAACCTAAGTGTTGCAAAGCTTCCGCCACGATTTGTTGATCCTTTGTAGTTAGCTTGCCTTTTGTATAAGGAAAGCGCCCAAATTCTACCAATTCTTCCACTGTGATTTGCATACTGATGCCATTTGATTGGCGTAAAATGGCTAATTTTTGAGCTAATTCTTTTGATCGCCAGGCTTTCACTTCATTATGATCAAGATAGATTTCCCCAGTATCTTTCGCAATCAAACGACTAATCATGGATAAAACCGTTGATTTACCAGCACCATTGGGACCAATAAAAGCCGTTAATCTTTGGTCATGGATAGAGACATCGACATCTTTGACTACCCGTTTGTCATGGTAACTTTTATTGACCTTTTTTAAATCGATCATCCAATTGTCTTCCTTTCTCGAATCAGTTTGATCATAAAGTACAGTCCTCCTGAAAATTCTACGATGACACTGACAGTGGTATTCCATTTAAAAATTTGTTCAACCAGCAGTTGTCCCCCTACCAAAAACAGTAACGCAACCAAAAAACTACCTAAAAACAACTCTCGATGCCGATAAGTCGCAAATAATCGATAACTAACATTCGCTACAATAAAACCTAAAAAAGTTAATGGTCCTACTAATGCCGTTGCTGTTCCTGTTAAAAGACTGACACAACACAGGATTAAAAATTGAAATCGCTCTGTATCGATTCCTAAATTGATTGCCTGCTCTTGCCCTAGATGAAAAACGTCTAAATAACGACTTTTATAAAACAAAAAGAGCCATGTACCACTAATCAATATAGTTGCTGGTACTAGATAATGGCTAGGGATGTTCCCAAAACTAGCAAATAATTTCCCTTGTAATAAATCATATTCGTTTGGGTCCATCACCACTTGTAGAAATGTACTAATGCTGCTGAATAAAGTCCCTAAGATGACACCAGTCATCAAAAGCAAAAACAAGTTCGTTTGCCCTCTCTTCAGTAAAAAGAAAAAGAGTAATTGACTCAGACCTACCATTAACGCAATATTTGTCAAAAAAAAGCCAGTCCCTGTTTGCTGAAGCATGGTCACACCCCCAACGACAAAGAAAAGGACCGTTTGAACTAAGACATAGAGAGAATCTAGTCCTAATACTGAGGGTGTCAGAAACTGATTTTGGGTAATTGTCTGAAAACTGATCGTGGCACTACTGGTGGCTAACGCAACAAGTAAAAAAGCAACGATTTTTTTACTCCGTAAGGCCCAAGCAAATTGCCAATTTCCATAAGTGTTGATCGTTAAATAGCTCATAATCACTAAGAGGACAAGAAGCAACAGTCCAATGAATACGCCCCTTTTTTTAAGCATATTTTTTCCTCCTAACCAACAGATAGAGAAAAATAATTGCCCCGAAGATCCCCACGATCACACTTACTGGGATTTCGTAAGGGTAGATCACCAAGCGAGCAACGATATCACAAAAAAGTAAGAAAACACTTCCCAACAATGCAGTAATACCAATTGTTTTATGTACTTGATCTCCATATAAACGGGCTGTGATATTTGGAATGATTACCCCTAAAAATGGAATACTTCCCACCATGATCAAAACAATCGCACTAGCCAAAGAAACGAGACCGATCCCTAGTAACTGCATTTTTTTATAGTCAATCCCTAAATTGACCGCAAATGACTCCCCCAATCCAACAATCGTAAATCGATAAGCAAAGAAAGAAATAACGATTAATAATGGAACGGTTACATAAAGCAATTCATAATTTCCACGTATAATCGTGGCAAAATTCCCCTGTAACCAAGAAGACATATTTTGGATCAATTGAAATTGATAAGCAAAAAAAGTGGCAATGGAGCCGATGATATTACCTAACATGACACCGATCAATGGTAACATCAGTTGATTCTTTTGAGGTAACGTTTGTGCCAAAAAAAGAAATAAAAGTGTCCCACCAAAAGCAAACAAAAAAGCGGTAAATGAACGTAAAAGCAACGGTGCATTTGGTAAAAAAAGCATCACCACTAAAATACCCAATCTTGCACTATCCATCGTTCCAGCTGTGGTAGGCGAAACAAATTTATTTTGCGTCAAATGTTGCATGATCAAGCCACAAATACTGCTAGTTGCTCCTGCAAGGATCAGGCAAACCGTTCGTGGCAGACGAGTGGCAAGAAACAATTGCGTGCTTTGTCCTTTGAATTGAAGCAAATCAATTACTTGAATCGTTGAGACACCAATAAATAATGAGCTGATAGTCAGTAAACCTAACAACCCTATGAGCCAACCGTAGCGCATCAAACCCCTCCTGTAATTGATAATGATTCTCATTCTTATTCTAAGTGAACAGGTGAACAAAAGCAACCGCTTTTTTTCCTTTCAAACTTCAATTGTTTGTATGTTATACTTTTATTAGCTATACAATGAAAAGGAGGATATTTTGATGTCAAAAGATGATGTACAAAGCCACTTAGATAAGGGGATGTATGGTACACCATTAGTTAATCCGGAGGAACAACATAAATATATGGGGACATTCCGTGAACGTTGCTATTTAAGTATGACTGTAGCTGAGATGAAAGATCCTATAAACAAAGAAAACTTTCTCAAAGAAATCGAAAAACAACCCGATGTTACGGTTCTTCTGAATGGCTCGCTACCTTTAACGATCCAGAATCAATATATCCAACTTGCTACCAAACAAAATGTACGCTTTACGATCGTTAATGATTATGTATCTGATGATCCCAATAGCTTTGGTTTATTAGTCGCTGCTAAAGAAGCGGTCAACGAGCCAGTCATTGATGTAGAAAAGAAATATCCCAAACAAGAGTCTCTTTCTCCAAAAGAACAGCCGAAGAAAAAAAGCTTTTGGGAACGACTATTTTAAGCTTATGCTGACTGTCATATTCCCCATAAAAGGCATGATACTCAAAACAATCTCTAAAAAAGAGAAGATACTAAAATTGACAAGCAATTTAAGTATCTTCTCTTTTTTTGGCGTTGAACACTATTTTCAATCTACAACATACCTCATTCAGTAAAAAATCTTTCACCTATGTTATCCCATAGCTAATTTCTTTTGATCTTCATAACTATTCAATCAATTTTAAGGGGCATTAACTAAATTCCATTCAACGTGCCCCGTATAATTTCCGGGTTGTGCTACCTTTGCATCAGTGATTTTGAGCGAGACATTTCCTAAATCATAATTATAGACAGAGGTATGAATTGCTTGAGTAGCTTTCATTATAACGGTTGGGCTATCCGTTTTTATTTCTGGTGAAATAGTACCTTGGACTTCACTACCACAATCAACCAAGTCCGTACTAGGATTAAATGGCGCATTTCCATCATTGATATTTTTCTTCACGATACCTTGGTTAGTTAGGACGATCGAGCTTGTTGGAATCTCCTGAGCGCTATCCCAAACAAGTTGCGCTTGTAGTGACCAACTATTATTAGTTTGACTCTCATCACATACACCGACATCAAAAGAAGTTTGTTTAATAAATGGAATATATTGCTCTCCTGATTCTTTTAATGGTGTTTCAAGAAAGCTAAATTTCTTAGGGATATAAGAAAGTCCAAATGAACTTGTTGTTCCCGGTCTCATATTGTCTGAAGGAGATGGCATTTCTGGTAATGGTGACCAGATGGCTTGATAAGTCGTATTGAGTAAGTCTGTCACCTGATTTCCACTGCCCCCTTCTTTTATGTTCCAGCCGATAAAAATGCTATTTGGTTTCTCAGCGACTAGAGTAGCTTTGAATTGATCAAGTGTTGCCATTTGTAGTTTAGGATCGGTAGGAGAAACCGCAACAGATTGGAAATAGTGTTTTGTTATACTATTATCTTCAAACGTCCCCCCGTTGGCATCAAAAGTAGGACCAGCGATTATCCGATTATTTGAAAGATAATTATAATTCAATAGTTTATTATCTTTGGCAATAACTAATAGTGGAGTCTTGTTGTCTGTAGTAAAGATATTAGTAGTATCAGTGACATTCGTCAGATCAAATTGTCTTAAATCTAATAAGTTTAACTCATTCATGCCAAGAAACATGCTGTTCATAATCTTTACTTTTTCGGTTTGAAAAGAGCTCAAATCTAATTTTTTTACACTAGATAAATAAGAAAACATATGATCCATATTTACTACTTGACGAACATCCCAATTTGCTAGTTCTAATTCTTGTAATTTTCGATCTGCATTGAACATATAATTCATATCTATAATATGGGAAGTATCCCAACCACTCAGATTTGCTTTAGTTAAAAGGGGATCATTAGCAAACATCGCTCCTGTGTTTGTCACTGTACTAACATCCAATCCCGTCAAATCTACTTCCTTTAAATTCGACCAAAATTGAAAAGCATGTCTTAAATCTGTCGTTTGAATTGGTACTTTATTCCCCGAAGCAATTTTAAAACTGGTAATCGATTTATAATTAGGGAAAACTGCAGTGTTGATATTGTTCAAAATAGTCGGCTTTCCATTGATTACTGTAGGCACAACGATTTCTTGGCTCTTTCCAATGTATTTCGTTAAAAGATAACGATCCTTTTGTGGCGTCAACTGATATTGCCATTCCGATACAGTACCGGTTGCTGCTGTAACAGAGGAAGTTATTTGA
Organism: Enterococcus sp. C74; assembly: GCF_040887125.1. Classification (NCBI taxonomy): domain Bacteria; kingdom Bacillati; phylum Bacillota; class Bacilli; order Lactobacillales; family Enterococcaceae; genus Enterococcus; species Enterococcus sp. C74. The sequence continues at coordinate 29,938 of NZ_JBFOFA010000006.1, forward strand.
TCTACAGGCGATGTCGCTACATAACTTCCCTCAATAGAATGTTCATTCATTAGGTCTTTTAAAATGACACTGTTTGCTAGTTGTTCTTGCAATTGATTCTGCAATGAAACTGGCCAATGACTTAAATCTAAATTTTTTAATGCGTGACAATTAGTGACGAATCCTTTGACACTTTTAATCATGGTTGTCTTCCAATTGTTGATTCCCTCAATTTTTGTTAACTGTGGACAATCATTAAACATATCACTCAAATCTTCTGGCATTTCATTTTCTAAGATTGTCACTTGTGTTAAATTCGGACAATTCATAAACATACCTGATAGATTAGTCGCATCAAGTTTGTTGATCTTTACAGATTGTAATTGCGCACAGTTTTTAAACATTTCACTTGTATTAGTCACTTGACTAAAATCAGTCTGCCCAAAATCAACATTTCTAAGTGTTTGATTTCTAAAAAATACTTGTGACAAGTTGACACTATTTCCCTGATCACTAGCAATACAAGGGGCGAAAGGAAGATCAGCAGATACCGTCAAAGAATGCACTTCATTTTTGTTGATATCTCTCAAAAATTGTGGAGATAAGATTAGTTTTTTTATATTTGGTTGAATAGCATCTAAAAATGAAGAATTAATCACGATGGCTGGGACTTGGGTATTGTCTGACAATCCTGACAGCGTTAGTTCTGAATCATTCAATAGATAGTTGATGTGTTGATAGACTCCCTGATGAATTCCTCCCGTTGGCGATTCTACTACTTGCTTCAAGTCGTTGTTTTCAACGGCAGTCGCTGTTTGCTCTGTTTGGCTATCTGCAAAGCCTGATTGTCCATAATAAACCATATTTCCTAACAAAATCATCATGATCGAAACATATTTTATTTTTCTCAAATCAGTCAGCTCCTCTTCACTTATAATTGTTTCGCCACAACGAAAAAGTAACCAATACCTAATAAGATGAAACAAATTGAAGTAATAAGAATTAGTGTATTAAGATAAAGAATCGTTTTATTTTCTTCTCCTATAATCACTCTTTTATAATTCATTAAAAATAGGTAAATGGCTAAGCCCATGAAGAGAATACCCGTTGAAATAATAAAAATCGGTATCGTATACATAATTGTTCACTCCTTCCAATCAAATAAATATAAGACTTATACTTATTTGATTCCTCCTTTGAAAGTATGTTATTTCTGTTCATAAAGTAAATCATTCATACTCCTATTTTTTCTAAAAATGGATATAAACGAAAAATAGAATGAGTACTCATTAATTTTTCTTATATCTTATAATGAGATAACTGATGCCAGCTACATTGACTAAAAAGAGAATGATCCAACTAATTTGGAGCCATTGAGGAACAACAACGTGATAAAGCGACTGTTCATTGATATCATTAGCCGTTGTTGGATTGATCGTAAATTCTTTGCTAAATAACCATTCCTTGCCACCTGCCTTAACTGAACCAGTAAAAACATATGTCCCTGCTTTTAGTTCATCCTTTTTCCAATCAAATTGAAAAGGATAGACTGAATAAGGTGCAATATTTACATTTGTTTTTTGTTGCTCTTTGATGACTTTATCTGTATTTTTTTCAAGAATTTTACCTGCAACAGTTGCTTGATCAAATATATAAGGGTTAGGATTTAAAATATCTGCTTGAATGATTTTTCTTCCATTTGATAAAATCGGAGCGACTTTTTCTAAAGTAACAGAAATAGGTTGATTCATTTTGGTTTTTGCATTGTTGGTTAAAACTACTCCTAATGTGTAGTTATACGTATTTTCGATTGATACTTCTTTTTTCTGGTCTTTTGGTGTTTTTTCAGCTTTCTCAGAAACCACGATTCCTCCGACGACCACACCGGGAAATTTTTCTTTGGGTAATGTAACCGTAAGAGAGGTCTTTACTTCACTCTTTGCTGGTACTTTGACTTCTGACTGTGTCGCTTTGACGATCGAAGTCAATGGTAATTTCAAATCTTTGTTGTCTTTTATCGTACCTGTATAATCTAACAAACCATTCACATTGGTATTTGCGTTTGTAACTTTAATCGTTAATAGTTTCTCCTGATTTGAACTATTGATCAATTTAACACCCAATTGATCTTGTGTACCTGGTTGCTCACATAGATAAAAATAGCCTAAATTAGTATCAATTTGATGTATATTGGGAATACGTTCGATCGTATAGCCTCCCATTATTTCTTCTGCTTGAACATCCAACGTACCAATAAACATAAACATAAGAAATAAGATGATTGATTGCACTTTTTTTAACAATACCGTTCTTCCTTCCTTTTTTTGATTATCAGCAGCTCTTTGATCAAAAGCTTGGTCTGCCAATAATCAAAAAAAGGAAAAGAGTAAGTCCTTTCCCTTCTTAAGGTAATTATGGAGCAACCGATAGATTCCATTCGACATGTCCTGTATGTGTCCCTGCTGGCGTAGTTTTTGTATTTGCTATTTTAAGAGACACTTGTCCTAATCCATAATCATAGGTGTCATTATGCACAAATCCCTGTGTTCCTGACATCAATAAAACTTGAGCATCTGATGTAATCTCAACATTTGGCACAGCAGTAACTGAACCAGCTGGAGCGTCCACTAACTGACCATTTCCAGTATTGACCTTCGCATTAGTTCCAGTATGGGCAGTTTGAATCGACATTCCTTTTTCTCCATTATCCCAAACAACTTGTGCTTTTAAAGACCATCCCATAGTTTCCCGAGTTTTGTCTTTGACCCCGACATCAAATGTGCCAGAATTTTGTGGCATGGTCACAGGGATCGTCTGAGAGCCAGTTTCCAATAATTTTGTTGACGGGATTGTAAAAGTACCTGGTTCATAAGCAATCCCAAAGGCAACCGTAGGATTATTTGATTTATTCCCTGGATCAGATGAGCTGGCAGGATCTTTCGTATTACTTGGTGGCGTTGGATTAGTCCCACCATTTGTTGGTAATTCTAGTGGCGCACTGATCGGTGTTTCAGCTGTTGCTGGACTCGGAGTCGTAGTTGTGCTTGCTGCGTATACCCTTGGATTATTAATTAATAAAAAAGAAGCCAACAAGCCAGTGCTGATTAAAAAAGTACTTTTTTTCATTTATTTCACTCACTTTCTTTTTTCACACATTGGGTATTTTTATACTGTCCTGATTGAACAAAAAAAGCGTATCATTAAACTAGATTCAGTTTTTTTTGTTTTTTTTTGATTTCACACTTATTCTTAAAAAAATTAAAAAACAAATCACTAAGAAAAAAAGATGACACTAACTTTTTACATATGACTTTTAAAAATAAATCGTGTACTTAGCAACCCGATGCATAAAAAAACCCATAAAATCCGAAAATAACACCCTTATTTTCTGGATTCTATAGGTTATTTTTTAGCTAGTGAGTTTTGCCATAATGTGATTAATTTTGAGTCAGGATATTAAGTTCAGGATACAATAAATTCAACACGTCTAAAGTCAATCTTCTCCCTTTACCTGCAAATGGGTACACGTGCATATGCATCGCTGGATTGAAGTTAGCTTCGATAATCCCATAAGCAGTAGCGCTATTTTCCGGTGCTACCTCTTTGTCCGGAATAATCAAATCGATTCCACTAATTTTTGCGCCTAAAGCTTCAACTGCAGAAACAGCTATCTGCTTATAACTTTCAGAAAATTCGTCTGTGACATCAATCGAATCGCCACCTGTACTAATATTAGAATTTTCTCGTAGATAAACAACCTGATCTTTCTGGGGAACAGAAGAAACGGTAAGCCCTTGTTCTTTTAACATCAGTTGCTCTAATTCTCCTAATTGAATTAGCTCTAAAGGTGCTCGATGATTTGTGCCTCTTAAAGGATCAAGATTCTTTTCAGCGACCAATTCAGCAACTGTACGTTGTCCATCTCCAACGACATTAGCAGGTTTACGAAGCATGATTGCTTTGACTTTGCCATCAATCACAAAGAAGCGATATTCCGTGCCTGGCATAAATTCTTCTACTAAAATCGAACGATCTTCGCTAAAGGCAATCGCAAGTCCTGCTTGATAGTCAGCTAAATCAGCACCATCTTTAAAAATCGTGATGCCTAGTCCATAGTTCGTTGATTTAGGTTTAATGACAAATGCTTTGTTTGCGAATCTTGGATAGGCTTTGACTGCTTCCTCCATTGTCGTAAACTCGGCTCCGTTTGGCACACGATAGCCGGCTTCTTTCAAGACTTTTTTAGTGACCGTTTTATTTTCCATGATCAAGGGAACGATATAGCTATCTTTACTTGTCATATTTGCATTTTTCACGTACTCAATATGATCGTGATGCTGTAACCGCAAAAATTGATCGGATTCGTCAATCACTTTCACTTCAATACCTTTTTGGATCGCATCAAATAACAAGATTTGCGTAGACAACTCCATCTCTCTAAATCCTGCGAGTTGATACGGACGTTCATGCGCTTTTTGATAGTAAGAAAGACCCAAAGAGGTAGCAAACTGATGTTGACTACTTTCTTTTGCTGCTTGATAGATTGTTCCTGCTAATGTTTCACTTGGACGTTCCAGTTCTTCTAACATTTTTTCAATCAATGGTAGTGCCTCTAGTTGCTCAAGTTCGAGCGCCATTTTCTTCATATCAGTTAAAAGATAACGGCCTTCCTCGATAAACTCGGTTTGATTTAGAGGATGTTCAAGAGAGACGATTTCATTTTTTCTAGTTCCTTCTTCTACCCATTGATCAGCTGCTTCTTTTTCTTCCGTCCATAACATATAAGTTAAAAATAACTGTAAGAAACGAACTTGTTCTTGATCAATTCCTAAACGTGCATTGGGATTTAAATCGATATTTCTTAATTCGATATAACGCACACCCGTTTTAGCTAAATCTGCTACCCGTTTACCACCACGAAAACGAAGTGGCGTATAAAATTCTTTTTCTTCTGATAGTTTTCCTTCTTCAACCATCTTTTCAATGTCGAACAAATATTGCTCCATTGAAGCATACGAAACTTTGACATTTGGATGATTCGTATAACCATACGAACTATTCCGAATACTTCGAACTGGCTCATTAGGAGCTGGTTTATCAATGAAATAGTTTGCTTCACTTAATGGTGATGCCCCATAAAAATAGGTAATCAACCACCGATAGCGCAGAAAATTGCGCGCAGTTTTCAAATATAGCTCTGTTTTAAAAGCAGCAAACTCCGAAAACTCTGTTTGTTGCACAAACAACGATCGAAGCAAATCATCTCCAAATTCAAAATTAAAATGGATACCACTAACCATTTGCTTTCTTTTCCCATATTCTTTAGCTAAATAGCGGCGATATAACACATCTTCAAAATTTGCTAATTTTGCAATCATGATGTCTTCATCTTTTGCTGGCAATGCTGGTGGCATACTTAAAGGCCAGATCATTTCATTTTCAGGAATTGAGCGAGCAGCAACATCATAAATGGCTGACATATATTGGAAAAGCTCATGGATCGAATCGGTGACTGGTGTAATTAATTCAATTTGTGTTTCACTAAAGTCTGTCTGTATATATGGATGAAACGTACGATCGCCAAAAACACTTGGATGATCAGTACGTGTTAGATCTCCTGTAAGGTTCACTCGCTGTCCTTCTCGTTCCACACCAAAACGTGCTTGATCGATAAATGGACGTGAACTAGGATGTTTTAGTAATTGTTTAAAATTCATGTTGATTATCCTCCAGTTCGTATGCCTCTAATTATAGTAAAAAATAGCCAGAAAAAGAATGAAATTGTTTCAAAATATAAAAAAAGCCTGTCCAATTTTATGTACGCTTACTTCGTCGGTTGGGTTGGTTCACTCCCATACCTTACTAATACCATCATTATATGTAGAATTACCGTTACCTTTCTATAAGAAAAAGCATCTAGCTAAAAAGATTCAATTTTTTAGCTAAATGCTCTTCTTGCTGATAAAAAGAATAACTGCTTACTCTTCTTTCAACAATCCTTTAAATAAACCAATAACAAAATCATTAGGTTCAAATGGTTCAAGATCATCGATTCCTTCGCCAAGCCCTACCAATTTCACCGGTAGGTGAAGTTCATTACGGATGGCTAACACGATCCCACCTTTGGCTGTACCATCTAGTTTGGTTAAAACTAGCCCAGTGACATCAGTTGTTTCTTTAAATTGTTTTGCTTGTACCATTGCATTTTGACCAGTAGTCGCATCTAGTACAAGTAATGTTTCATGAGGTGCATCTGGTAATTCTCGTTGAATGACACGTTTGATTTTTTCCAACTCATTCATCAAGTTGACTTTGTTTTGTAAACGTCCAGCTGTATCTACTAACAACACATCTGCCTGTTCACTTTTCGCACGTTCCATCGCATCATACACAACTGCTGCTGGGTCGCCACCAGCATTTCCCCGAACCACTTCGACACCAGCACGTTCGCCCCAAACCACTAATTGGTCAATCGCACCTGCTCGGAAAGTATCGGCTGCTGCCAGCAGCACTTTTTTCCCTTCATTTTTGTATTGGTGGGCTAGTTTTCCGATACTGGTTGTTTTTCCAACACCGTTTACCCCGACAAACAAAATAACTGTTAATCCTTCTTCTTGTAGATTTAATTCATTAACTTCGTTGATTCCTTCTTGTTCATATAAATCCACTAATTTTTCAATGATTGCATTTTGGATCTCAGCTGGTTTCTTTGCGTTTCTCAGTTTTACTTCTTGACGCAACGCTTCAGAAATCTGAATAGCCGTATCAAACCCAACATCCGCACCAATCAGTGTTTCTTCTAATTCTTCAAAAAAGTCTTCGTCTACTGTCCGAAAATTAGCAAACAATTCATTCATTCGTTCGCTAAATGTTTTTCTGGTTTTTTCTAACCCTTTATCATATTTCTCTTGTACTTCGACTTCTTCTGGTTCTTGTTGTTCACCAGTAAAAGCACGCTTGATTTTATCAAAAAAGCCCATACGATCCCCCCTAATCTAAAACAAATTTTTCGATAACTTTGGCTACACCATGTTCTAAGTTACTTGACGTAACATAATTCGCTGCTTCTTTAACAAATGGGACGGCATTTGCCATGGCAACACCCATTCCAGCGTATTCAATCATCGGCAAGTCATTTTCTTCATCCCCAATTGCCATGATCTCAGCTGGTTCTAAACCTAAATCTTTTGCTAGTAAAGAAATACCATAAGCTTTTGTCACACCTTTTGGCATAAATTCTAAAAGCATACTGCGGGTCTTGATGATTTCATAACGTTCATGAAATTCGGCTGGTATTTCTTTGATCTTAGGATCTAATTCCGCTTGCGGATAGGCAATAACTGCTTTATTCAACACAAACTCGTCTGTCAGATCTGCTAAATTTGCCGGTTGAAATTGCAATAATTTATTTAATGTGTTGTATAAAGATTTCTTCCCTAGTGCAGTCGGTAATTGTAAAACCACATGATCTGATAATACATCTAGGGGCAATGCCAATTTTTGCGCAAGATCATATAAACGATGGATATCAGCAACTTCCATCACTTTTTTCTCAATGATTTCTCCTGTATCGTTTTTTTGAACAAGACCACCATTGAAGGTGATGCTATAATCCCCTTCGTCCACTAATCCTAACTCTTGCAAATAATGAGCCATTGCTGCTAAGGGACGACCAGTACATAAAACGATCTTAACACCTTTTTCTTTTGCTTTCGCTAAAGCTTGCTTATTCTCATCTGAAATTTGTTTTTCTTCATTCAATAATGTACCGTCTAAGTCGATCGCAATTAATTTAATCATTTATTTCCTTACACCTTCGTTTCCATTTTTCCTTCTTCATTGATATCTTCCATGCGGACAGACACAATTTTTGAAACACCTGATTCTTGCATGGTTACTCCATATAAAACATCGGCAGCTACCATGGTACCTTTTCGGTGTGTGACCACGATGAATTGAGTGTCATCTTGGAAATCACTTAAATAACGTCCGAATCTTTTCACATTTGCTTCATCTAACGCAGCTTCTACTTCGTCTAAAATACAAAATGGAACAGGACAAACTCGGATGATTGAAAACAGCAAGGCGATAGCAGTTAATGCTCTTTCCCCTCCAGAAAGCAAGCTCAGACTTTGTAATTTCTTGCCTGGTGGTTGCACTTCGATTTCAATCCCTGTTTTTAATAGATCCGATGGGTCAGTCAATACCAATTCTGCGCGACCACCACCAAACATATTAGGAAAGACTACTTTAAACTCTTGCCTGATTGCTTCAAAGACTTCTTTAAAGCGAGCCCGTACTTCAGCATCCATTTCTTCCATTGTTTCAAACAATTGGTTCTTTGCAGATAACAAATCATCACGTTGTGTGGCTAAAAACGTATGTCGTTCATTCACTTGCTCAAATTGCTCAATCGAACGGATATTCACTGGTCCAAGGTCTGCGATCTGCTCTTTTAAGACTGCTACTTTCGTGCGACTACTTACAATATCGGAAGTTGGCTGGTAATCAGTGACAGCTTTTTCAAAGCTGATTTGGTATTCCGTTTGCAAATAGCTCAGCTGATGATCCAACAACATTTCTGCACGGTCTTTTTGCACTTCCAGTTTCGATTGTTCTGTTAGCTGTTGCTTTTGTTGTTGGTTTTTTTCAGCAAGTACTGTTTCAAGCTGATCGATTTCTTTTTGCGTACGTTCTCGTTGTTCCTTCACTGCCACTAGTTCTGCTTGCAGTTCTTCACGCTGTTGCGCAAGTTCCGTGATTTGGCTCGCTAAACTTTCTTCAGTGATTTCATGATCAGAAAAATCTGCAGTCAATGTTGCTAATTGTTGCTCTAAACTTGTCTGACGTTCAAGTGCTTCATTTTTTTGAACACGTGCTCCACGTAATTGGATCTGTAAATGATTGAATTGCTCTTTCAAGACAGCTAAATCTGCTTGTTCCTGTGCTTTTCGTGCTTGGACTTGTGATCGTTTTTCTTCCATTTGATCACTTTCTTGGTTCAGTGATTTGATCTCTTCATCGATTTGTTGTCGTTGTTGTTCAATTTCCTTTTGTCTTGTCGTTAACTCTGCTTGTTGTTTTTGATATGTTTCGATGAATTGTTGCAATTCTCTCGTTTCAAAGTTTGAGAGTTGCTTTTCTTTTTCAAAGCGTGCTAAGTCATTCGTGATATTTTGCAGTTGATTCGTTATTTCCTGCTCTTCAAACCGCAATTGTTCATTTTGCGTACGCAATTTTTCTTGTTTTTGGCTCAAGTCAGCGACTTTGGTTTGTAGTTCTTGAACAATTTTTTCTTGATTTTGCAACTGCTGATCTGCTTGTTCATATTCTGCTGTCAGCTGTTTCAATTCTTGATTTTGAGAGAAGAGACTGCCTTGATTCCCCCGTTTATTTGCTCCACCCGTCATGGAACCACCAGCATTCATCACGTCTCCTTCCAGAGACACTACTCGGTATTGGTATCGTATGGTCTGAGCAATAGCATTGGCACTAGTTAGATCCTTCGCTAATAAGATCGTTCCCAATAAATTGTGGACCACGGTTTGAATTTCTGCAGGGAATGTCACCTGTTCACTTGCAATACCTAAAAACCCATCTACCGCTGCTGCTTGCGAAAGAACGTGCGCAGGTAACTGTCTAGGTTTAATCGTTGTTAACGGTAAAAAGGTCGCTCTACCCCCTCTTTGCTTTTTCAAATAAGTGATTGCTTGACGTGCATCGTGTTCGTTTTCAACAATGACGTGTTGCGCTGCTCCACCTAGAGCTGTTTCGATTGCAAGGGTAAAAGAGCTAGGTACATCAATCAACTCAGCGACTGCACCTACGATACCAGATAATTGTTGTTTATGTTGTAAAACTAACCGAACGCCCTGGTAGAAACCAAAATAGTTTTCTTGGATTTCTTGTAAACTTTTTTGGCGTGCCTTTAATTGTTGGACTTGGTTCATCAATTGGTACATTTTAGGTTGTTCATTGGTTAATTTAGTTTGTACTGTTTTCCCTTTTGTTTGAACTTCTTCCAACTCATGTTGGTTCTTAACTAAAGCTTGTTGAAGATTTGCTTGTTTTTCAGATAGTTCCTGTTTTTGAGAGGATAACGCCAAGACAGAGGCTTCTACTTCTGATTGCTTCGCTAATGTTTGTTTACTTTTGGACGTTTCTTGTAAATATTGACGTTCAAGATATTTCAATTCATTTCCGACATTCGCTTGTTCTTGCATCAAATCAACATATTGATCTCGTAATTCAGATAATAATTCCTTCGTTGATTTTTGATATTTTTCCAATTCTTGTTGAGTCTTCATCAACTGTTGTTGTGCTTCTTGGATTTCTGATTCTTTTTCAGTTGTTTCTTTTGTCAATTTTTCCTGAAGTTCCTCAAAATGCGCTACTTTCTTTTGCGCCTCGGCCAAAGAAGCCTGATATTCTTGCGTACTCTTTTGTGTATGCTTTGTCCGCTCTATTAAGACATCTTTTTGCCCTTCTGCTTGTTTTAATCTTTCAGACAATGCCAACAGACTTTGTTGACCTTTTTCAATTTGACGGTCTTTTTTGGCGTTTTGCTTTCTTTTTTCTGATAGCACGGCTTCTTGCGATTGGATATGTGTCGCTAATATTGTCAGCTCTTGATTGAATTGTGTCAGCTGAGTTTGTTTTTCTTCCCACTCTTTTTTCGCTACGTTGATCTCCGTAATCATCAACGCTATATCGGTTTGGGTTAATTCTTCTTTTAGCTGCAAAAATTTCTTAGCGATTTCACTTTGCTCAGCTAGAGGTGTTAATTGCTCTTGCAACTCGTAAATAATGTCTTGCACTCGACTAAGATTATCTTCTGTTTCAAATAACTTTTGTTCCGCTTTTTTCTTGCGTTGTTTATATTTTAATACACCTGCTGCTTCTTCAAATATTCCCCGACGGTCTTCTGGCTTACTACTAAAAATTGCTTCTACTTTCCCTTGTGAAATGATCGAAAACGATTCTTTTCCTAAACCTGAATCTAAGAACAGTTCTTGGATGTCTTTCAATCGACAAGGTTGTTTATTGATAAAAAAATCACTTTCGCCTGTTCGTCGATAGCGACGAGTCACGCTGATTTCTTGATAATCCAATGGTAAATAATGATCGGTATTATCCAAAAGTACTGTAACTTCTGCCACATTCAAAGGCTTACGAGAGTCTGAACCAGCGAAAATAATATCGGGCATTTTCCCACCTCGAAGGCTCTTAGCAGATTGCTCGCCTAAAACCCAGCGGATTGCTTCAGTGATATTACTTTTGCCACTCCCATTTGGTCCAACGACGGCTGTCACACTATTTTCAAAATCAATCACTGTTTTATCTGCAAAGGATTTAAATCCAGCTATTTCAATTCGTTTTAAATACACGAAGCGTTCCCTCACTTACTTTTACAGTGCTGCCAGTGCATTTTCTGCAGCAGCTTGTTCTGCTAGTTTTTTCGATTTTCCTTGCCCAGTCCCAATCAACTTGTCATCTACATAGACTTCGATCCAAAAAATCCGTTCATGTGCCGGACCTTCCTCTTTTATTAATCGGTATTCAATAAATACATCACCTGATTTTTGCAACACTTCTTGCAACTTCGTTTTATGATCCATCTCATGTGAAAAAGCACCTGCTTTGACTTTTGGAAAGACAACTGTTTGAAGAAAGGCATGGGCTGCTTCAAACCCTTGATCAAGGTACAAAGCACCTAGAAAGGCTTCAAATAAGTCACAAAGAAGAGCTGGTCTGGTTCTTCCCCCAGAATTTTCTTCTCCTTTACCTAACATGATATATTTATCAAATCCACATTCTTTGGCAAACTTGGATAAACTATCTTCACGAACGATCGCCGCACGTGTCTTTGTTAGTTTACCTTCTGGGATATCTGGATATAAACGATATAAATATTCTGAAACCATTAATTCTAATACGGCATCTCCTAAAAATTCTAATCGTTCGTTATCTGATAGTTGAAGGTTGCGATGCTCATTCACATAGGATGAATGGGTAAAAGCTTGTTCAAGTAGATTGAGATCGTGAAAAACGATAGTATACTTTTCTTTTAATTCATTTGTCAGCTGATTGTCCATTTTTCACATTCCTTTATGGATATTTTTTCAATACTTCCTTATTATACTGGTTTTTGTCTAAATTTGAAATGGTTCCGACAAAAGGTAAGTAAAGGTTTAATAAACCTCAAGGATCCAATGATTTTTTCGATTAAAGAATTTATTAGCTGATCATTTGATTGATTTGATAAATAGTATTCAAAAGTTGCCAGCTATACGAAAAGACCTCCCAAACCGTTTCCGTGTTTGGGAGGTCTTTCTCATTGCCAGATTCATTCATTACTTTCGCTAAACGGCATGTATGTCCTTATTTTAAGAACGTGATTCTGCTGTTACCGTTACTTTCGCCCATGGATTTGGTGCATCATATGACCAATCCCAATCTTTAGTACGATCGCTCACTGGTAGTACTTCATTACGGAACAATGTTGGAATTGCGAAAGCTTCTTCAAATGCATATGCTTGCCATTTTTTATATGCTTCTTTTTGGTAATCTGCATCAAATGCTTCACTTGAATTGATATCATTGATCAATTTCGTATTTTCTTCTGATTCAAAACGAGTGTAGTTGAATGCTGCATTTGGTCCCCATAGTCCGTTTGGATTTGGATCAGTTCCTGTACTCCAAGCTGCTTGATATACATCAATTTCAGGATCGTCATTTTCTAATTTATCGTAGAATGAGTTAAATTCGATTAAACGTCCAGTCGTGTATTTCACATCTAAGCCGATTTTTTTCCATTGTTGCACATAGTAATCAGATAATGGTTGCGCTGTTTCGCCACCTGACATTGAAGCAAAGTTGATCGTTAATTTATTTCCGTCTTTATCTTCACGTAACCCATCACCATCTACATCTTTATAGCCAGCATCATCCAATAATTTGTTTGCTTTATCGATATCTTGCGTAAATCCTTTTAGATCGTCATCGTGGAATGATTCAAATACAGGAGGAATCAATGAAGTAGCATTGCTTCTTAACCCTGCATAGAAACGTTCCCCTACTGCATCGTTATCTAATGCATAACCCATTGCTTGTCGCAATGATTTATCTGCCATTTTAGAATTTGGATCGTATTCAACACTGCTCTTTTCAGCATTCCATTTACCTAATTTGAAGCCTAAGTAAGTGTATGATGTTTGTTCACGTCCTAAGTTTGTGTAACCTGAGACATCTTTATATGTGTCATACGTATCTGTAGGCATTTGGAAAATCATGTCATAAAGTTTTGAGTTCAAAGCTTCTGTTGCACTAGCAATCGGCAATGATTTCATCGTGATTTTTTTCAATTGTGGTTTGCCATTCCAGTAATATTCATTTGGTAGATACTCTACTGATTCTCCTGCAACGATATTACTCATGTAATATGGACCAAAAGTCACTGGATTTTTACGTACTTGATCACTTGATTCCATGTCTTTGATTGCTACACCTTCAATTGTGTGTTTTGGAGCTGCATATGCCCAAATCCCACCACCTGATTGAAGCATACTTGGTTCCACTTTTTTATATTCGATTTCAACTGTCTTATTGTCCACTTTTTTGATACCTGAGATTGTCGGAGCGCTACCGCTATGGTATTCTTCCATCCCAACGATGTTTCGGAAGTTATCATCATAACGGATACCTGTATAATCCTTGTTACCGATAATTTCATAAGGGAAAATCACGTCATCTGCGGTTACATCTTTACCATCTGACCATTTTACATTGTCTTTTACTTTGATCGTTGCTTTTTTCGTCTCTTGGTCTAAATCTAAACTCGCTGCACCATCATTTGTGATCTTGAAGTCCGCATCATTTGTAAATAGTGCTTCATGAGAAGGTGCCATAAATGCTGCATCGTAAGAATCTTGATAAAATTCCCATTGGAACAATCCTTTGAATTGACTATCGGTTGCTACTGCAGCCTCCAATTCGCCATCTTTTATTGCATCTTTATCATTTTTCGTTGAGATTGGAAATGTTAATTCCTTCTTCTCACCGTTATTTGCTGAACTCCCAGAAGAGTTAGAACCTCCGCCGCTTCCACAAGCAGCTAATGCCATTACTGAAAAAAGTGTAACAACGCCTAAAATTGATTTCTTCATTCCTTATTTCCCCCTTTGCTTTCTTCTTTATCCTAATCGTTGGCGTGCATCGGCAGAACGCTTAAACGCTTGTCCAACATAGTTTATACTCAACATCAATACTAAAATTAGAATTGACGCAGGTAACCAGATCCATTGTCGATTCACTAAAACCTCACCGTTGCTGGCATAACCGATTAGCGTTCCTAAACTAGGAACATTTGCTGGTAAGCCAAACCCTAAGAAAGTCAAAGTGGTCTCGATCCCAATATTTGCTGCAAAGTTCATCGTTAAGTTGGTAATGATCAATGAACTTAAGTTAGGCATGATTTCACGGAACATGATTTTAAAATCACTTGTTCCCATTGTTTTTGAAGCACTCACATAATCACGCCTTGCTTCTGATAAAGTTTTACTTCTGAATAATCGAGCTTTAGCAACCCAATAAAATGCACTCATAATGAAGATGAACGACCAAACATTATATCTAGAGATAATCGATACAAATACGATAATAATCAACATAATCGGTAAAATCATAATGAAGTCAACGATACGCATCAAAATGTTATCGATGATCCCCCCATAAAACCCAGAAATGATCCCTAGTCCAACCCCGATAATCGAAGTGATGACTGTGATTGCAAAACCAATGGTGACGGAGTTTCTTGCACCTATAATCAGTTGTCCTAAAACATCCCGACCACCTTCATCTGCTCCTAAAATAAATTTTGTCCCCTCGGTAGAGATAGCACCTGGAGCTGCATATTTATCAAAGATGCTGACATACATTACTTTATCTTGGTCTGTAAATAACGCACCGATAAAGATAACTAACAATAAAATAACGAGTAAGCCTAATGAAAAAATGGCAATTTTATCTTTTTTAAATTCACGGGCAATCATTCGTAACCCCATCGGCGGGATACTTTCTTGCACAACGTCTTTCT
The DNA here is from genome assembly GCF_040887125.1 of Enterococcus sp. C74. NCBI lineage: Bacteria > Bacillati > Bacillota > Bacilli > Lactobacillales > Enterococcaceae > Enterococcus > Enterococcus sp. C74. The sequence goes on from NZ_JBFOFA010000006.1 coordinate 45,011, forward strand.
TTTTATCACTCATTTGTCTTTTCTCCTTTCTGATTGAATTTTATTGGATACGGATACGTGGATCAACAATGCTCATGATGATATCTGAAAGCAAGGTTCCGATCAACGTCGCAATTCCTAAAATCAATACTAAGGAGGTAATAACTGTATAGTCACGTTGTCCGATCGAATCAATAAACAATTTACCGACTCCTGGATAGCCAAAAATCTTTTCAATAACTACTGAACCAGCAATCAAGGAAGTAATTTCATAACCCATTTGTGAAGCCATCGGCAATGCCGCGTTTCGGAAAATATGACGACTAAATACTTTATTGGTTGGTACCCCTTTTGAACGGGCAGTTCGTACAAAGTCTAAAGATTTTGAATCAATGACTTCGCTACGTAAATACTGGATCGTTACAGCTGTAGCTAAAAAGGCTTGAGTGATCGATGGTAAAATGATGTATTTCATGCGATCAATCAACTGGGTGAAAAAGCCCCCTTGGATTCCTAACGTCTGGGAGCCGCTGGTTGGGAACCAACCTAGACGATAACCAAATACAAATAACATAATCAATCCAAAGATAAATAACGGAACAGCAAAACTAAAGAAATTGTAGATTACAACAGCTTTATCCAAAAATGAGTTTTGGTATCTGCCCGCCAACATACCTAGTGGTACAGCAATCAAATAAGTAATGATAACTGTTAAGATCGACAAGTAAAGAGTATTGACGATACGCTCACCAATCAAATCAGAAACTGAACGTTTGTATAAGAAACTTTGACCGAAGTCTCCTTGTAACGCATTCCCGATCCATCGGAAATACTGGACATACCAAGGATCATTCAAACCAGCTGCCTGTCTCATTTGCTCGATGACTGCTGGATCTTGGTTGGGGTTGATCAACCCGGTAAAAGGATCTCCAGGCATCGCTTTTGCCAACATAAAGATCAAAATACTAAGAATAATAACTTGTGGGATCATTAATAATACACGTCGTAATATCGTTTTCCACATTAGCTGGCACCTCCATCTTTCAACGCTACTTTATGCGTCGGTGTGATCGTACGGAGATCGTACACTCGACCAGTTGCATCGTAGTACTCCTTTTGATTTTGGATGTACTCACGTTCCACTCTTCGTCGATTCTCTTTGTGTAACTCCCGATTTTCGACATCGATCCGAGGGATAGCAGACAGTAAACGTTTCGTATAGATATGACGTGGATCATTATAAATATCTTCTCGTGTACCAATTTCAACGAATCGACCTTTATACATAATTGCGATATTATCACACATATGTTTCACGACTCCCAAGTCATGAGAAATAAATAAATAACTTAAACCAAATTCTTGTTGGATTCGTTTCATGAAATTTAATACTTGCGCCTGAACGGATAAATCCAATGCAGAAACTGGTTCATCTGCTACGATGAGTTTTGGGTTTGTCGCAACTGCACGTGCAACCCCTAAACGTTGACGCTGTCCACCTGAAAACTCATGTGGATATTTATACAGCGCATCTTCCGGCATCCCTACGATATCCAGTAGATTTTTCACTTTTTTCTTTTCCTCTTGATCACTCAAACGTTCAAAGTTACGGATCGGTTCTGCAATAATATCCAATACTCGCTTTTTAGGATTCAAGCTGGACATTGAGTCTTGGAAGATCATTTGAACATCTTTGTTATAGCCAATTTTTTGTCGGTTACTTTTTTTAGTGACATCTTTACCTTCATAAATGATTTGTCCTGAAGTCACTTTTTCTAATCCAACGACTGCTTTCCCTGTCGTTGATTTACCAGAACCAGATTCTCCGACTAAGCCATACGTTTTTCCTTTTTCAATAATGAAGTCGACACCATCTACTGCATATACATGATCCGTTACTCGATTAAAGAATCCACTACGAATAGGATAGTGTACTTTCAAATCGCTGATTGTAATTAATTCTGTCATCTACACCTCTCCTTTTTCGTCTCTAAAGTGGAAATGTTTGTAGCAAGAGCAACGAACCAAATGATTCGGAGCAATTTCATGAAGGACAGGGTTTTCTTCGTGATCACTGGCTGGAATCCAAGGAATCCGAGGAGCAAAACGACAACCAGTTCGTGGCATATTTTTCAAAGAAGGAACAACGCCTTCAATCACATGGAGCTCAGCTTCATGGTTCCCCTCTTGAGGAATAGAGTTCAACAATGAACGGGTATAAGGGTGTTTAGGATTTTCAAAAAGTTCTTTGACCCCAGCTACTTCAACAAATTGACCGCCATACATTACCGCTACCCGATCAGCCATTTCTGCCACGACACCTAAGTCATGCGTGATCAGAATGATTCCTGTTTTGGTTTCTTCTTGTAAGTCTTTTAATAAATCAAGGATTTGCGCTTGAATCGTTACATCTAGCGCTGTCGTTGGCTCATCCGCAATAACAATCGGTGGCTTACACGCAATCGCAATGGCGATGATTACCCGCTGTCTCATCCCCCCAGATAATTCATGGGGATATTGTCGTCCGACTCTGGCAGGATTAGGAATCCCAACTTGCTCCAACAATTCCAAGGCACGAGCTTGCCGTTGTTCAGCGTTCATCTTGGTATGATAAGATAACCCTTCCTTAATTTGATCTTCAATACGCATCAAAGGGTTTAACGCAGATAACGGATCTTGGAAAATCATCCCAATATCATTCCCGCGGATTTTGTTATACAAAGTTTCATTCAATTCAATCAAGTTTAAATCATTATATAAAATTTCGCCTGTGATCTTTGTGTTGTTTGGATCAAGTAACCCCATAATAGTAGTCGCTAATGTACTTTTCCCGCAACCAGATTCTCCAACGATTGCTAAGATCTCGTTTTTATCTAATGTAAAAGAAACGTCATCTACTGCATCGTAATACTCATCTTTAAGACGGAAGCCTGTATGTAGGTTCTGAACATCTAATAGTTGATTATCTGACAATCGAATACCCCTCTCTGCTCCCTGGTTGGAAGTTTTCTTAATAAAAAATGATATCCCACAGAATAAAACGTTTTATAATAAGCGTTATTCTAAGGATAGTGCAATATATTATTAATAATTATATATAAAACCCCTCTACAATGCAAGAAAATTTCAGTCAGTTGCCAGAATTGTCAGAAAAATCTATTTAAAATAAAGATAAATCACTTGAAAAATTAAAAAAAAGTGAGTAAAGATCCGATTGATCTTTACTCACTTTCATGCTGATGATTAGTTAAGATGATTGCTGATGTAGTCAACTGCCCCACCAACTGTTTCAATTTGTTCTGCATCTTCGTCAGAAATTTCTGTTCCAAACTCATCTTCAAGTTCCAAAACAAATTCCATGATGCTGATTGAGTCAGCTTTTAGGTCATCTTTGATATTTAATTCATCAGTTACTTTATCTGTATCAATTTCAAAATGATTTGAAATAATTTTCGCTACTTTATTAAATACTTCTTCACGTGACAATGTTTTCACCTCCAACAATTATCAAAATTGCCGATTTCCTTCACCAAGGCTAATTTTACTGACATTTTCTAAGATTGTCCACCTTTTTTTCTATAGGGTCGTCGACGAGCAACCAGAAACATTATTCTGCAGGTTTTTCGAATTGTTCAACTAACTGCCCTACCACATTGGTTTCCAACATAGTGTGGATTTGTCTGATGGTATGTCTCACTGCATCTGGTCCAGTCGCACCGTGAGTTTTGATGACTGGTGCCTTTAATCCAAAAAGAACTGCTCCGCCATGTTTTGAATAATCCATTTCTGATTTTAATGAACGTAACCCATCTTTCAACAATAGTGCGCCCATTTTTCCTTTAAACCCTTCATTTAAAATGGCAGCTTTCAAAAGGTCCATCAGATTCATTGCTGTTCCCTCAATGGATTTCAATACTGCATTGCCTGTAAATCCATCGGTTACAACAACATCTGCTACCCCGTTCAATAGTTCCCTCGCTTCAACGTTTCCAATAAAATTCAAACTGGTTTCATTTTGAAGTAATTCGAAAGCTTTTTTAGTTAATTCGCTTCCTTTTGTTGCTTCCGTCCCATTATTCAATAAAGCAACTCGAGGTCTACCGATTCCTCGGACTTTTCTTGCATAAAATGAGCCTAAGATGCCATATTGTAATAAATGTTCCGGTTTATTTTCAGCATTTGCACCTAGATCAAGCATATCAAACCCTGCATTGGGTTGACCGACTACCGGTAAAGTAGACATCAGACCAGGGCGTTCGATGTTTTTGATACGACCAACAATAAAGAGTCCAGCTGCTAATAATGCGCCAGTGTTCCCCGCTGAAAAAATCGCGTCTGCTTCACCATTTTTGACAGCTTGTGCTGCCAAAACCATCGAAGCATTCTTTTTACGGCGAATGGCTTTAACTGGTTCATCATCACTATCGATTTTTTCATCTGTATGAATGATCGTCACATTGTGTTCTGTTGTTAGATATTTTCTTATTTCATTTTCCTTACCATAAAGGATAAATTCCACATCTGGGAAATCTTTTTGAGCTAAAGCCACACCTTCCACAATGGCTTGTGGTGCGTGATCTCCACCCATTGCATCTACGGCAATTTTCATTATTTCCACTCCTTTTTTATCATCACTATAAAGTATAGCACAGTCTATTAATCAAAATAACGATTATCTTGATTTTCCAAGTCTAAACTGCGGACCAAATGTTGGTATTCTGGCAATAGTTGCCAATCCTTTAACTGCCATAGCTTTTGTGCCTCATCACGAGCTACCTCTAATATATTACTATCTGTTACAAGATCAGCAATTGCAAATTGCGGTAAGCCTGATTGGCGAAAACCAAATACTTCTCCTGGTCCACGCAACTCTAAATCTTTCTCACTTAGAATAAAGCCATCGTTCGTTTCTGTCATTATTTTCATTCGCTCAATCCCTAATTCATTTTTAGGATTAGCTACCAATACACAATAAGAAGCATCACTACCACGTCCAACACGTCCACGTAATTGATGTAACTGTGCTAATCCAAAACGATCAGCATCCATGATCAACATGACTGTAGCATTCGGAACATTTACACCCACTTCGATGACCGTCGTTGAAACCAAGATTTGCATCTTGTTTTCTTTAAATGTTTCCATAATTGCTTCTTTTTCCTGGTTCTTCATTTTACCATGTAACAATCCGACTTCATACTGAGGCGCAAAAAGCGCACTTAATTTTTCATAAATTTCAACAGCGTTTTTAACGTCTAATGCTTCTGACTCTTCAATCAACGGGCAAATGACATACATTTGATGTCCTTTCGCCAGTTCCTTCCATGTCCAATCTAACACACTATTTAATTGTGGCGTACGAACCCATCTCGTCTCTATTGGAATCCGGCCAGCTGGAAGTTCGTCAATTACCGAAACATCCATTTCTCCGTATGCAGTAATCGCTAAAGTCCGAGGAATTGGTGTGGCTGTCATAAATAAAACATCTGGACGCCAGCCTTTTTCACGGAGTACTTTTCGCTGATTCACACCAAAACGATGTTGTTCATCCGTAATAACTAAACCTAAGTGTTGAAATTCGACTCCTTCTTGAATCAACGCATGGGTACCGACAACGATATCGATTTCTCCTTGTTCCAGCAATTCGAGTAGTTCTCTTCGTTCTTTGGCTTTCGTCGAACCCGTTAACAGAGCAAGTTTAACTTCTTGCGCATCAAATAATTGAAGAAGGCTTTCCATGTGTTGTTGTGCCAAAATTTCAGTTGGTACCATCAATGCGCCTTGAAACCCTGCAGTGACCGCCGCATATAAGGCAATTGCTGCAACAATCGTCTTTCCGCTACCTACATCACCTTGCAATAGGCGTTGCATATGTTGCGGACTTCTTAAGTCACGACAAATTTCATTCGTGACTCTTTTTTGGGCATCCGTCAATTCAAAAGGTAGTTTTTGAATAAATTGTTTCAAGCGCTGGATGTCATATAAAATTTCAATGCCATTTGTTTCTGCTTTTTCCGATTTTTTAAGCCCTTGAAGTCGCATTTGAAATAAAAAGAATTCTTCAAAGACAATTCTTCGTTTTGCTTGATGGTTTTCTTCATGATTTTTCGGAAAATGCATGCTCTTAACAGCTGTTGGCCGATCCAACAGTCGATATTTCTCAACTAATCCATTGGGAAGATTCTCTTCGATCAAATCACCATACTCTTCGAACCCTCTTCGAATCAAATCGACTAAAGTTGTTTGACGGATTGATTTATTGACATGATAGATTGGAGAAAAATCATCCACCGCTTGAGAACCCAAAATTTTCATACCATTTAATGACTTCCGTTTCGCATCCCATTTTCCATAGACAGCAATTTCTTCGGATAAGATCACTTTATCTTTCAAATATGGTTGATTGAAAAAAGAAACATTGAAAACAGCATGATCCTGCATCATACGAAATTGGAGTCGATTCTTTTTGTAGCCAAAGCGACTCATTACTGGTGGTGAAACAACCAGGCCTTTTAAAGTCACTTTTTCTTGATCAAGTATTTCATTTAAATTTCTTTCTTGAATGTCTTCATAGCGAAAAGGATAATAGGTCAATAGGTCTTCGATGGTTTGGATTCCCAGACTAGCAAGACTATCCGCCCTTTTTGCTCCCACACCGGCTAACATCGTCACTGGATCATTTAAAGACCTCATATTTCACCCTCCTTTACCGTATGTTTCACTATCAATCCATTCCTTAGAAATAGGGCTGCACCAACAACCTGGTACAGCCCCCGTTCTTTTAACGTTCGTTCAGGCGAAAAGGATTGTCCTTTTCTATTCTGCAGAGAATAAATACGGATAAACCGGTTGATCGCCTTGATGAATTTCAATTTCTAAATCTGGATATTGTTCAACTAATTTAGCTGATAATTCTTCTGCTTGATGAACCGAACCACCTTCACCTGCTAAAATCGTCACAATTTCTGTTTCTTCAGTGATCATTTTTTCTAAGGTAGCGAATGAAGTTGCCATCATGTCAGAATCTGAGATAACGATTTTCCCATCAATCATCCCTAAGAAATCGCCCTCAGTAATTTTCACACCATCAATGGTTGTGTCACGAATCGCATGAGTAATCTGCCCACTAACGACACTTGCAAGCATTTCTGTCATAGTCGCTTTGTTTTCTTCCAACGATACTTGATCATTAAATGAAAGCATCGCAGTTAATCCTTGAGAGATCGTTTTTGATGGTACGACCGCTACTGGGATATCTGCTACTTCAGCCGCTTGATCCGCAGCCATGAAGATATTTTTATTGTTTGGTAATACGATGACTTTATCCGCATTGACTTCCTTGATCGCTTTAACGATATCTTCCGTACTTGGGTTCATCGTTTGTCCACCACTAATGACGTAGTTTGCTCCTAAACTTTCAAATAACTCTTGCACTCCTTTACCGGCTGCAATCGCTACGATCCCATAAGGTGTACGAGCTGCTTTTTGTGGCTTCGCTTGCTCATCGTGTTCTAAAATCGTTTCATGCTGTAAACGCATGTTGTCGACTTTGATTTTTACTAATGAACCAAATTTTTGTCCATAATTTAATACTTCACCTGGATTTTCGGTATGCACGTGGACCTTAATGATCTCATCATCATTAACAACCAATAATGAATCACCGATTCCATCTAAGTAATTACGAAATTCTTCATAGTCAAATTGGCTATCGACGGTTGGCCCTTCACCGATTTTTACCATAATTTCTGTACAGTAACCATAATGGATATCTTCTGTTGCTAATTGACCTTGGACACTGCGATGATGCTCAGCATTGACCATTTCATCCATTTCAGCTGGTGATGGTTCATAGACTTCTGTCATTTTGAACTCACCATTCAAGGCACTTAAGAAGCCTTCATATACAAATAGCAAACCTTGACCGCCACTATCGACGACACCGACTTCTTTTAACACTGGTAACAAATCAGGTGTTTTCGCTAAGGCACGTTTCCCACCTTTTACCACAGCCGTCATCACTTCAACAACGTCGTCACTTGTTTTAGCTTTCTTTTCTCCAGCTTTTGCAGCTTCACGGGCTACTGTCAAAATGGTTCCTTCAACAGGCTTCATGACTGCTTTATAAGCTGTCTCAACGCCATGCGTAAAAGCCGCAGCTAAATCTGCAGCGTTTAACACTGTCACGTCAGGTATTTGCTTTGAAAAGCCTCGGAATAATTGAGACAAAATAACTCCTGAATTTCCTCTGGCTCCCATTAGTAGGCCTTTTGATAACATTGCTGCTAACTCGCCTACTTTTTCAGAAGTAGAATCAGCAACTGCTTTAGCTCCACTTGTCATAGATAAATTCATATTGGTACCTGTATCTCCATCAGGAACTGGGAATACATTTAACGAATTGACATATTCTGCATTTACTTGCAGACGATTCGCGCCCGCCTGAACCATTTCCTGGAATTGGCTTGCACTGATTTCTGTTACACTCACCTAGATAATCCTCCTTCAGATCGACTGCTGAATCATTCAGCAAGCCTTCTGCCTAGTCTGGCAGTACACGAACACCTTGGACGAAAACATTAACAGAATTGGCTGTTACACCTAGTAATGTCTCCAAGTTGTATTTTACTTTTTCTTGGACATTGCGAGAAACTTCTGAAATTTTTGTACCATAACTAATGATCGTATAAACATCTACTGCGATACCATTAGCTTCTTGGCGAACAACTACTCCTCGAGAATAATTTTCTTTTCGTAGAATTTCAGTAATATTATCTTTTATTTGGTTCTTGCTGGCCATTCCTACAACACCGAACACATCTGTTGCGGCGCCACCAACAACTGTTGCAATCACATCATTGGTAATTTCAATGGTTCCAGCTGACGTTTGAATTTTTACAGCCATGAATGAGCCTCCTTAACGGGCAAAATACTCCCATTTTTCTTCTATCATATTTTATCATAGCGTCACCCGAAATAAAAGGCAGTTACCCTAAAGTACTCAAAAACCGCTGAAAATTTTAAAATTAGTCCTGTATAATTTACAATTATTCCCATGGATTGTCAATTCTTGCTATGAAAAGACACTTGCATATTACCCCTTCATATGATATGTTATTCTGGTATGAGCTGAATTATTCTATCGCTCCAAATCGAGGTAAAGGGGGAAAATTACATGGCAAAAGTTTGTTACTTTACTGGTCGCAAGACAAAAAGTGGAAACAATCGTTCTCATGCGATGAACTCAACAAAACGTACTGTTAAACCTAACTTACAAAAAGTTCGCGTTATGATCGACGGAAAACCTAAAAAAGTTTGGGTGTCAACTCGTGCTTTGAAGTCAGGAAAAGTTGCACGCGTTTAATTGAATGAAGTTTGAACCGTTCGGTGCGTGAACGGTTTTTATTTTTATTATAATGCCTTACTTTTCATAAAAGAAGTTAGTTGAAAAGCCTACAAATGATCTTGATGAACGATCATTTGTAGGCTTTTTAGGTTTTGCCAAGTCCTTAATATTAAACATGTATTCTTTTAAAAACTGGTATTTTATTATTTATAAAATCAGTTTATATAAGTTTTTTTGCCTTTTATTTTCAAAATAAACGTTATTTATTATTGTTTTTTTATTTTTTTGGAAATGCCAAGTCTTTTCATGTAGTTAAAAATATGAATATGATAAACTAGAGATAACTTCATATTTCATAGAAATTTGGTGAATGAATCAATGAAAACAAAAATCAAACTTTTTTTTAAAGAAAATGGTCGTTATGCTTTTGCTAGTTTTCTGATCCCTTTTTTGATACTTGCGTTAGTTTACTTAAGTATCGGAATTTATCCAGGAAGTAGCCGAAGCATTCTTGCAAGTGATGCATTTTCTCAATTTTCAAATTTCCATGCAAGCTTTCGGAACATGTTATTAGGAAAGCAAAGTATTTTTTATACTTGGAACGCCTCATTAGGTCTGAATTATTTATCTTTAATTTCATATTACTTAGGCGGATTATTTACTCCGCTTGTTCTTTTGTTTCCTAATAATATGATGCCTGATGCTTTATATTTTCTAACTCTGCTTAAAGTTGGGTTTGCTGGATTATCTTTTTGGTTCCTTGCGCGGACGTATAAAATTCCACGTTGGGGACAAGTGGCTTTAAGTGTTAGCTATGCTTCGATCTCTTTCATTACCGCTCATTCTGAGATCATTATGTGGTTGGATGCGTTTATTTATCTTCCACTTATTATTTTGGGTATCCATCGGGTCATGGATTATAAACGACCAACATTATTATTTGTTAGTTACTTATTGCTCTTTTTATCCAGTTTTTATATGGGCTTTATGATCGGTATTTTTTCTTTTCTTTATTTTATGGCAAGGCTGTTTACAAAATGGTCACTCTACAAAAAATCGATTGTACCTTATGGGATTACTTCCTTATTAGCTGGTGGAGCATCAATGATCATTATTCTTCCAGCAGTCTTGGATCTCCGATCAAATGGCGAAACATTAACACAGATCACTACACTAAAAACCGAAGCTACCTCATATTTGGATATCATCATGAAAAACATGATCGGTGTCTATGACACAACCAAATATGGCTCCATTCCTTTTATTTATGCTGGTTTGTTTCCATTAGTTTTATGTCTATTTTATTTTGCTAGTCGAAAAATCAACTTAAAGAACAAACTTTTGTATGGTAGTTTATTTGCTTTATTGATTGCTAGTTTCTATCTTGTACCACTCAACCTCTTTTGGCATGGTATGCATGCGCCAAATATGTTTTTGTTCCGCTATTCCTATTTGTTTTCTTTTCTCGTCCTTTTGTTAGCGGCCAAAGGATGGGAACGAATAACTAAAGAGGATCAAGGCTTACTCCTAAGTATCATCATCATTTTAGCAGCAGTTTTTGCTATCGCATGGGGCCTTAAGCCTAATAATAGTTACTCTTATATTACAACGACATCGTTTGTCTTAACGATTGTTTTCTTGAGTCTTTACGCGTTAACAATTGGCTTTTTCCAGCAACCAAAACAGCCCGTTAAATACCTTAGCTTATTGTTACTGTTACTGATGACAGGAGAAGCAAGTGTCAATACGAATAGTATGATTCATGGGATATTAGACGATTGGAATTATGCTTCACGAAGCTTATATACTGATCCTGCTCCTAGCATCAAGTCACTTGTTGATCAGACAAAAAAAGAATCGGATACTTTTTATCGATTAGAAAATCTTGATCCGATTTCTCCTAATGATTCCATTAACTATGGCTATAGTGGTATCAGTTTGTTTTCTTCTATTAGAAACAGGAACTCTTCTGCTTATCTAGATTCGTTAGGCTTTCGTTCAAGAGGAACAAATCTTAATATCCGCTACGCAAACAATACGTTATTGATGGATGGGTTTACAGGAATAAAATATAATATTGCTAAAAACGACAGCAGCTTTAGCAAATATGGCTTTGTGAAAGAAAGTCAGAGCGGTGACTATACACTCTATAAAAACCTAAATGCTTTACCGCTAGCTTTTACAGCACCATTAGATATTAATCACGTGGAACAACCATTAACTGACAATCTCACGAGTCAAACCAATTTGATCAATCGGCTGGCTGATTTAAATGAGCGGTATTTTACTTTCTACACACCAACTTTGAAAAGCCAACAAAACGTCACAGTAAACAAGACGTCTACCGGGGTGACTTATTCTGAAACCACGAATAACCAGCCCAAAACGCTCACTTGGGAAGTGCGTGTACCAGCAAACACACAAGCTTATCTAAGTTTGTTCCCTACTAACTATGCCCAATTAGAAAGTTCTACCGCCACGATTACTGTCAACGGTGTGTCACGAAAGACTCAGATCAGTATTTCTGGACAATATTATGATCTAGGATATTATCCTCAAGACACAACAGTTACTTTCTCTGCTAGTTTTTATGGCACAAAAGAGGTTAGCTTTATGGAACCTAAAGTTCTTGGACTTGATGTTGTTGCTTATCAAGCAGCAATGAACCAAATCAAAGAAAATGGTGTTGCTATGAAAACGACCGGCCGAACAGCCACTGGTACTGTCAACACATCCGAAGAAAGAATGTTAGTCACAACGATCCCTTATGATGCTGGTTGGTCCGCAAAAATCGATGGAAAGGCAGTCAAAGTCGAAAACTTCAAAGATGCCTTTGTAATGATCAAACTACCTGCAGGCAAACATACCGTCACTTTTAGTTATTTACCTCAAGGTTTTATCATCGGATCGATTTTGTTCGTTCTTTGTATCGGACTTTTTATCCTATATGTGTGGTATCAAAAGAAAGAGCCCAAAGTAAATAAGCGATATAAACATAGTTAATGATCCACTCAGCGCCATCATTTCTAAAATTGAAATGATGGCGCTGATTTTTACGTTGATGACTCTTATAGTTCTGATTACTTATCTACTACCGTATTCAGTAATTTCATTATGTTCTGTTATCTTCCTTACAGGACTTGTGGAGCCTGCAATCCTTGACGTTGATTGCAGACTCGAACTTGATTCATGCCTTTTCTCCAAAAGCTCTCTTAAGCGTTGAACATCACCCTGTTGATTAGATGAACTGCCCTTATTTAAATTCGCACCTCCGGAAAGAGAGTGTGAATTGTCAAGGACCCAATCGCTTATTTTTATTATTTCAACCTACAAAACATGTTCCGTTATGGCAAAACCTACCAAATAAAAAAAGACAGAAAGAAACTTTTCTTCTTTCTGTCCCAATTATTCTATCTCTCATAACCAACATCAATTTCTGATCATTCCTCAACGAAGTTAAAAAGTTAAATGTTCTGGTTTATTGATTACTTATCTGTCGTACCCAACGGCGCCCTTAGGATTATTTACCCGGCTTACAAGATTTGGAGATGCTGTAGGTCTTTCAGACTGCGAATCTATTTTGACCACCTGTGTGCCACAGTCTCCTAAAATTACTCTCAGTTCTTTTTTCTGACCATTACTCAACCTACCGTTATCTACCTTTCCATTCTCCACTTCTCCGTTATTAAACTTGCCATTATTCCCCTCTTCATTACTTAATTGTCTAGCTTTTTTTTGATATATTAAGTTGTCTTGCAAGTCTCTGATATTCGCATATGTAGCTCTAAACAAAGATGTTTTTTTTGTTTGAGAGGTAAGTTGATCTAAACTGCCTGTTTTTCCTTCTTCCTTGCTGTTTCCACTAAGCTGTGTTACTTCTGGATTTGGATTAATCTCTTTATCTGTTAAATTACTCTGGTTTGAAGTATTGGAGCCAGTTTTAAAGTTACAAGCGGGTTTGCCTAAACCGTCTGTTGCTCCTTTTATCTCACTAGCTAATGTAGTATTTCTCGCTTCTAGATATAAATTTGTTTCTTCTGGAGTTGCATCATTTTCTTTATCCAATAAACTACTACTAATTGAAAATTCGGAGCCGGCTTGAGAGCTACGAGCGGATTGATCGAAACTACTTCTACTTGATTGTCCTTCTTCCACAGATAATCGTGGTTCCTGTAAGTGTTGACTTTCGATTAACTCATCCGTTTCATATACATTGTTTATTTTTGAAATAAGGGTGTTTATCTCCCTATTCGCTTTCTTCCAGTATTTTTTTTTATCATCCTGTTTTATGCTCTCGTAGCTCTCAGCAACAAATTTTAATTCTGACTTTGTTTCTTCAACATTTCCATTATACGTTTTTAATTTTTCTACTGCTTTTTTTTGAAACATATAATGTAATTTTTGTGGATCTTCCCCTACTCTTCGAGCATATTTTTCACAAAACTCTTGGAGGTCAATACCAACAAATTCGTTTATATCTCGCAATACACGATGATGAAGAGAAGTGTCCTCTATTTGAGCTGTTAATTCAGCTAATCCCACTTCCATTTGCTTTTTCAGCCGGGGATCTGTTTGTTCACTTGATTGTTTATCAAGTGTATTCTTCAGATTTTTCAAATCAGCTAATTCTTGTTCCAATTCTTGCTCATTTTTTGTAAGATATTCTTGATCTTGTTCATTTAATGTGTATTCATTTTCCTTACTGAGAATCATCTTACTATCTATGTTATGTATACCTGCTTTTTTTAACGTATTGCTTGTGCTGAGATCGTAATAATTATAGCTTTTTGTTGCTACTGAATTTTCCGCTTTTGTCATTAGGCTAAAAACATTTCGTTTCACCCCTTTTTTCATTGCAATTTGGTAACGAACTTCTAGTAAATCTCGTAAATTTTCTTTAAAGCTTGGAGTGTCTACATACCCGTTTCGATACGCCGTAATAATCTCATCATATAATTTCTCTTTTGTTTTCCTCAAATCTTTTATTCCTAATTCTACATACTCACTTCGTTCTTTTGAAATTTCAGGAACAGCATTTTCTAATGTAGTCTTTTTGATCTCTTCAATCTCTTTTTCAAATAGCTTATAGATAGGACTATTATTTTCTAAGTCATTTTGGTACTTATAGGCGTTAGCTTCTATCAAGCCATTATGTTCAAGTACCTGAAATATTTTAGAACAGAGTTCGTTTATCTTCTTCTTCGATTCATTCCAGGTTATTTCACTATCCGCTTTCTTTAATTCTTGATATTCTTCATCAATAGATTGCCTTTCACTTAAGTTAGACCCCGACGTTTTTAAATGATCTGCCAGTGTCAATTGAAACGACCGATAGAGTCGTTGCGGATTTTCCCCTATTCTTGGAGCATATTTTTCACAAAACTCGCGCAGGTCAATACTAGAAACACGATCCACGTTTCTTACTACATAAAGATGAAGACGGACATCACGTAGTTGTCCTATAGTCCATTTAATACGCTCATTCAAACCAGGGACTTCTTGCTTTCTTGATTTTTTAATCAACGAAGCAAGTGATTTATTGTACTTCTCTTCTAGTTGCTTTAGTTCCTTCTTATTTTTAGTATGGATGTCAAAGTCAAATGTTTTATGATTATAGCTTCTATGAGTTAAACGTTCTTTGCTATTTGTTATAAGTATATTTTTACTATCTATATCGTGTATCCTTGCTTTTTGTAAAGTTTTGCTTCGACTTAGATCGTAATAGTCATAGCTATGTCGATCATTTAGGTATTGTAATTTTTTATTCAATTCAGGTTGAAGTTTGTTATGCAAAAGCTTAACTAAACTCCTTGCTTTTTCTAAATCTTTTGTTTTTAACTTCTTTATTTGCTTATAGAGCTCACCAATTTCTTTTAGATCTTTTTTTGATGGTTTATCTAAATAATCTACTGATTGTTCTGGAGGGTCTGAGATTCCATTAGAAAGAGCAACTATTTTTTTTTGTATGTTTGATTCAATGGTTGCCCTTCTACGCTTCGATCATCAAACAAATGATCTTTATGATACAAAGCGTGAACATCAATACCGAATTGTTTTTTAAGCTGATTTCTAGCAAGAATTTGGTATCGTATGTTTAACAAGTTACGTAATTTTTCTTTCGATTGATTGGTATCCAAATCCCCTTCTTCATAAGCTGGGATGATTTCTTTGTACAAATCTTCTTTCTTGTGTTTCAACTCTTTCATTGTTAGCTTACTATAGTCAACGATCATGGCTTGGTTTTCGTTAGCCCCAGCATTCTCCCTTGGGTCTGCAGCTTGTTCAAACTCATCCTCAGAATCCGAACTATCGTCAAAACTTTGATGGTAAGTAATACGGTTAAAGCTTGATGTTCCTAGATATTTATCTTCTTCAGTTCCCATAAAATAACTCTCCTTTCGTTAATAAACCTACTAAGTCCTTCACATTATATACTCAAAACAAGTGGTTCCTAGTCCATTTTTTTCTTTATTTTTAAAATTTAAGTTCTGTATAGTAACAGAGGATTCAGTAAACTGATTGATCTATTTTAGAATGTACCCGTAGTACGCGAGCTTACCTGAGTCTTCCAATTAGGAACTCCAAAAATAAAATAACACAAATGATACATCCTGGCTGAATGCTTCTGCCACTCTTGATGCTTTATTTATCTATTAGTTAAAAAGAACGATCATTTCTGGTTACAGGTTTCGATCGACTATTAGAAAAACTATTTGTTGATGGTAAATTATACCGAAGGACCTTCTGATGATTGCTGGTTTTTTTGATAAAGTTCAGTCATTTTATTTTTGTAAATTTGATTTAAAGGTTGTATTGATTCTAAAGTTTGCTCCAAACTTGATTCTATAGCTGGTATAGTAAATAATGACTCTTTTTGATAAAAAATGGAAATCTCTACACCAATACTTTGTTCAAATTCTTTTTTTATTGCAAGTTGATATCTTATTTCCAACAAATTAGATAGATGTTCTTTAAATGTTTCGGTATTTACCTCCCCTTTTTTAGATAACGCAATAATAGTTTTATACAATTCTTTTTTTGTTTGTTGCAATTGTTTTATTGTCATTTGATGATACTTGGATCGGATCGCATTGTCTGCTCTTTAGGGATACCATCGTTCTTTTTATTTTCCATGGTGCTTACCTTGTCCTATTGATTGCTTATTTTCCATAATTTTTTTCTCCCTTCGCTCTTTCAGACTTTATGTCATAGGTAAATTATAATGTTGTGGTGTCTTTTTTTGTCCCTTACTTTTTTGTCTATTTATTCATAAAACTACCGACCCCCAGAAGTTAGTTTTTGAGCTAATCTTTAGGGATCGGTACAAAAATGGTTTTAGATTCTTTAACTGTTTGTTTTACATTTTATAATTTAAATTAGACACTAGTCTCTCTTAATAAATCATTACTAGGCTTTCCTTTAGACGGATCAAGTTGTTGATTTTGCGCATCCTGCTGTACTTTACTTTGTGCTCCATTTATTATATTTAATAATCGTCCTTGGGCATTTTCTGGATTCATTCCCTTATTTTTATTCACTTCAGCGTAAAGGGGTTCTATTTTTTTCACAGGATCTGGTAAATACTCACGGCAATCTTTAATTCCTAAGTTCTTTAATGTAGGACACTCATTAATAGGGGTATTAATGTGATAAAATGGTTGTTCGATTAGCGTGTATTGATTAAGTAGCTTATCTATTTCTGGTAGTAGCTTTATGAACTCTTCATTCGCCCTTTTATATGATCCCTCTTTATCCAATCGTTTTATATAATTGACCTTATTAATAATCCAAGCTCTATCTTGAGCATAATCAACCTTTTTGGAGTCTAAATATTTCTTCGCTATTCTAGCCTTATATAGATCCATATTAAAAAATTCATTCAACTTCCCAACTGATAACGGGTCAGCACTCCTTGTCACATCCTGAAATCTTTTGCTAACCTCCTGTGTAAAATCATCCACCAGATTAGGACTTTTATCTTTTAATTGCGTTGCTGCTGTCTCCTGCCATGCATGAATGATTTTTTGGGGATCAACGTTGTTTCGCTCAGCAAATTTGTGACAAAATTTCTCATAGTCCATCCCAAGCATGTGTTCGATCGTTTTTCTAGTCTCAAGTTGATGATGGATGTCACGTAAGTTGCTTAGATTAGTGATGAATTCTTTTTCATGCACATCCTTATTTAGTGAAGTTTTAGCATTTTTAAAAAGCTTATAAAATTTAGTAACTTGTTTATTGAAAACCAATTCAAGTTCCTTTAACTCTTTTTTGCTTTGTTTAACGTACTGCAAGTTTTTAGTATCAGGTGACGGATAATTAAACTTTAATCGATTCGAAGCATCCAATATCTTCTCAACATTTCCCCATTTATGAAGACCGGCCTTTTTCAACGTTTTACTTTTACTCAAATCGTAATAATCATAGGTCGATAGGTTATTAGGTATATTTTTGTTCAATACTTCTACTATAAGTGGATAAATCTGTGCAGCTGATTCTCTTCCAGACAATGTTTGATTGGTATTAAATTGATGTTTCATTTTCTGATATAATTTAGCTCTTTTTTTCTTATTCTCATCTTTAGTATTGTCAGTTGTTACTTGTGGTATATTAGTTTTCGTTTGGTTTATAAAATTACTGATTGCATCATCATATTTGTTTATCATGTCTGGATTGTCTCTACCTAAAAATTTAGAATTATTTAAAATTTTTGTGAAATCAAAACCAACCTTTTGAATCAGTTCTTTTTTTATGGCGATTTTATAGCGAATATCTAGTAATCTCTCTACTTTTTCAGAAAATTCGTTTGTACCTACTTTATGTTCTTTAGATAACTGAATGATCTCTTTATATAGTTTTTGCTTTTCATTTCTTAAAGAGTTCATGGATTGCCAAAGTTCCGGTTTTGGCCCTTGATCCCGGTTATTATCTACGACTTCATAATCATTATTAATATCCGCAACTTCATCATAGATGCTAAAAGATATTGAAGACGTGGTAGAAGCATTACTTGGACGAGGAGTTGGCTCTAAACTTACTTCCTCAGGATTCCCGTTCTCCCCATAAATGTCTACTTCATCATATTCAACTGGTTCGCCATACACATGAGCAGCAACAGCACTTGAACGAGGAGTTAGCTCCTCAGGATTCCCGTTCTCCCCATAAATGTCTACTTCATCATATTCAACTGGTTCTTCATACACATGAGCAGCAACAGCACTTGAACGAGGAGTTAGCTCCTCAGGATTTTCGTTCTCCCCATAAATGCCTACTTCACCATATTCAACTGGTTCTTCATACACATGAGCAGCAACAGCATGATTTCCGTTTTGTCCTTGACTCGTAAGTTGGGAACTATGTATTGTGTTGTCCTCTGAACTGTTTTTTAGACTCTCTTGTTGTTTCTTTTGGAATTCTTTAAATTTCATTTTAACCACTTCTGCTAAACTAACCGAAGAGTTTTGGCTATTAGCACCAACACTTAAATCTTGCCTTCGAATTTGTTTTAAACCAAGTTGTTCCCTTACTTGATGTATCATGTGATATGTATTTAAAAAATTCTTTCTCTGAAATAATAGAGATTCTATTACTGCAGTGTTAGTCATTCCATCAGGAGCAATACCCTCGTCTTTTTTTAATAGGTTCAAATTGTTCTTAGCAGCTTCCCAACCTTCTTCAATTGAACTAATTAGCTGTTCTCTTTCATGCGGTCTAGCTTTCTTCAGTGATTCCACTCCATCACTAATACTTTTGTTATATGCTAGTATATCTTGTAAAATACCATCTGAATCTTGCTTTTTTTCGCTTACAGCACGTGTAAATAAACGTGCGCTTTTACTTGCTACTAGCCTTTCATCTGCCTTTAGTTTAGTTTTTATAGTATTCGGTATCATTTCAGTTAAGTTCATCACTGCTACTTCTAGTTTTTCTTTGGTTAATTGCTTATTGTCTTTCGATAACGTTTTCTTTGTTTCTTCACTTATTTTTTTATGAAATGTTTCGCTATCATAAAATCCTAGATTGTTAGCTATCGCTATAAGGTCTCCATGTATAGACTCCAATGTTTCCTGATTATTTTCCATTAAAAAATCTCCCTCCGTTAAGTTAGTCCATATTGTATACTAAAATCCAATCATTCCTTTACCTATTTTTTCTTTTTTTTAAAATTTATGTTTCGCTTAGTAAAAATGTTCGACATTCGTACACATCGTCTAACTTAATATCTAGTCATTATTTTTCATATCTACTCTTCCAATATTTAGCTGAGTACTGAACTCGATTCGCATATTCATAAAACAAAATCATGAATTGAAGCATTCTATCCTACAAAAATGGCTCACCTTGAGTAGCTATGGTATGTTCTCAAATAATTAAATAACAGGCGTACTCACTAGCCGTATAAAATCCATCTGAATTCTTTATTTAAGGGTTGATTATCAGCTATTACCTAGATAAAGATTGTCCATTTGTCACAGTATTTTGGGAAATTCTATTTTTTTCTAACTCTGCACCTTGTTTTGCTCTATCACAAGCTTCGTTTATAGAACTCTTTGTTTCAAAAAACTTAGTTAACGCTTTGACATTTGTTTTTGGTACCAGTTGATTGGTTTTATTGTTATGTTTTTCTTGATCAACTTCTAGTTTCGAAGAATTGTTTGCCGTAAGATCTCTTCTTGTTGGCTCAGGTTGCTCTAGCTTCTCCTTACTCGGTAATGTCAAAGGGATGTTTTCTGTAAATTCTTTTTTTGCTGACTCGGGTTGTTTTGGTTTCTCTTCGCTCAATAGTTTCGAAGGATTATCGTCTGACGAGTTTTCTACTGTTTGTCCTACTGATATTTTCTGTGCCGTTAGTTTATTTAACATTAACTGGTTTAATACATTATCAAAGATTGATCGTTGCAGTTTTTGATCACCTTGTAGTTTTGAAGAATTTTTTTCCGTAAGATCTGTTCTTGTTGGCATGGGTTGTTTTGGTTTCTCCTCATTTGTTAATGCCGGAGGAGTGTTTTCCGTAAGAACTATTCTTGTTGGCATGGGTTGTCCTGACTTCTCCTCACTCGGTAATATCAAAGAGGTGTTTTCTGTAAATTCTTTTTTTGCAGACTCTGCTGTTCTTTCTTGTGCTACTGGATTATTTAACTTTATTTGGTTTAATACATCAACGAATTTTCTTCTATGCTCTCCTTGATCAGAAGGTTTAGTTTTTGACGATTCCTTTGTTATTGGCACTGGTATTACTGTTGTCTGATGGATGGGCAGGTTCTTTAGGAATATGTTACCCATAGCGTTTTTAAAAATTTCTTTCTCAGTTGCTGTCATAGCCATAAACGATTTTGAACCGGTTGTTTCTCCCAATATGCTAGTTGAATTTTCCATCTTCGCACTCGATAGTATGGATGGATTATTGTTTGCCGAATTTTTTGCTGGGTCTGGTGTTACTATTTTTGGCTGTATGGATGGGTTTTGTTGGAATATATTACCCATAGCATTTTTAAAATTTTCTTTCTCAGCTGCTGTCATAGCCATAAACGATTTTGAACCGGTTGTTTCTCCTAATATGCTAGTTGGATTTTCCATCTTCGCACTCGATGGTATTGATGGATTATTGTTTGCCGAATTTTTTGCTGGATCTGGTGTTACTATTTTTGGCTGTATGGTTAGGTTTTGTTGGAATATATTACCCATAGCGTTTTTAAAAATTTTTTTCTCAGCTGCTGTCATAGCCATAAACGATTTTGAACCGGTTGTTTCTCCCAATATGCTAGTTGAATTTTCCATCTTCGCACTCGATAGTACTGATGGATTATTGTTTGCCGAATTTTTTGCTGGGTCTGGTGTTACTATTTTTGGCTGTATGGATGGGTTTTGTTGGAATATATTACCCATAGCGTTTTTAAAATTTTCTTTCTCATCTAGTCTCGTCTCAATAAAGGGTTTTTCCTCATGTACTTCTCCCAGTATGCTGATTAAAGTATTCTGATCTAATTTTTCATTGCTCATATCATTTATTCTCCTTTCGCTCATTAGGTTCTATTATAAAGAAAAGAATCCTCTCTTTAGCAACAACTTTTTCTTTTTTATATACTTTATGTTATTTCGATTGTTATTTTAAATAATAGTTATTTTATATTTCTATAAAATTGATCATTTAGCTACTTAGATGCTAGTAATATCTTGTTACTGTTATTATTTTTTGGAGAATTAAAACTCATAAAAAAATAAAAAAACGTTCCGTTTAGAGAAATATTTTTTCTCTAAACGAAACGTGTGAATAAAAGGTCTTTATGGATTCATAAAAAGAGCTATTTTCTCTTAGCCATTTAACCCTCTCGTCCTTTTTTGAAGTTTATTACCTCCAATAGGATCTATTTGGAACTTTTCTTTATTGATCATACACCACTTCATACAGATATAACCCTTCTGGATGAGCTGTGGGTCCTGCAGCATTTCGATCTTTTTTCGCAATGATTTCGGGTATACTATCCTCTGAGAGTCGCCCGTTCCCAATCTTCAGCAACGTACCGACAAGGATCCGAATCATCTTGTACAAGAAACCATTCCCACGAAAAGTAAATAACAACTCATCCCCGGCTTCATTGACTTCCATCTTTGCTTCATAGATCGTTCTTACTTTGTCCTCGATTGAACTTCCAGAAGCACAAAAAGAAGTGAAATCATGGGTACCTATTAAGTCAGGCAATGCTCGTTGAATTTTCGATAAATCAAGTGGATAGGGGAAATAACTTGCGTAATGCCGACGAAACGGACTGCGTGGTTTTCCAATATCGACCCGAAACTGGTAAGTTTTTTCTTTTACTAAATAGCGCGCGTGAAAATCATCTGAGACGATCTCAACGGCTTTAACTGCGATATCTTCTGGCGATTGCGTATCTAATGCAAAACGCATACGTTCTAAAGGTCGTTCTTCAGGATAATCAAAATGGATCACTTGCCCCATCGCATGGACCCCTGCATCAGTACGGCCAGAACCAAAGACAGTAATCTCTTTTCCATTGGCCATTTTCTTTAGCGTTTTTTCCATTTCCTCTTGGACAGTACGACCATTTGGTTGCTTCTGAAAACCATTAAAATGGGTACCATCATAGGCAATAATTGCTTTATAACGTGTCATACTTTCACCTACTCATCAACTTCTTAAAAAGACTAATGCAATGGTCATCAAGACAAAAACAACAAGGACCATCGTATCTCGTTGATGCCAATGCAGTATGCGGTACTTTGTTCTTCCTTCACCACCTTGGTATCCTCTTGCTTCCATGGCAGTCGCTAAATCTTCTGCCCGGTTAAAACTGCTAACAAACAAAGGAATCAGCAAAGGAATAACTGCTTTCATTTTTTGGACTAGACTTCCTTCACCAAAATCAACCCCACGAGCTCGTTGTGCATTCATGATTTTCTCTGTTTCATCCATCAACGTTGGTACGAATCGTAGAGCAATCGAAAGCATCAACGAAATTTCATGCACCGGAAAGCGAACTGCTTTTAATGGGCGAAGTAAATACTCAATCGCATCAGATAATTCCAAAGGTGGAGTCGTTAATGTTAATAAGGTAGACATAAAAATGATTAGTACAAATCGGCAAAAAATAAACAGCCCATTCATTACACCGAACTCCGTAATATTGAAGATTCCCCAACTCCAGTAGGTAGCACCACCGCTAGTAAATAATACTTGGAGTGCCACTGTAAATAAAATCAACCAGATCAAAGGACGGATGCCTCGGATGAAAAATTTGAAATCTACCTTTGAGAGAAAGACAGCAAGTAAAGTGAAAACAGCTAATAACGCATAAGTCTGCCAATTATTTGCTAAAAAAATAATTCCAATAAAGTAGAAACTTGCTAATAACTTTGCACGAGGGTCTAATCGATGGATCAAGGAATCTCCAGGCATGTATCGACCAAAAATTAATTTATTCATCATCAGGTTGTCCCCCTACTAATGCTACGAGCTGATCTGCTAATTCATCTGCAGTGATTGGAAGTTCGGAAAAAAGCGCTGTTCGACTATTCAGCTTTTCCGCAAATTCTGTCGCAGTCGGAACACCTAATTGCTTTTCTTTGAGCCAAGATAGATTTTGAAAAACTGCATGAGGTTGACCGCTATTTACAATCCTACCTTTTTCTAAGACATAAACATAATCCGCGTAATTTGCCACATCATCCATTAAATGAGTGACCAATACGATCGTGATTTTTTGTTCTTTGTGCAGTCGCCAGAACATATCCATCATTTCTTTTCGACCTTGAGGATCAAGTCCGGCCGTTGGTTCGTCTAATACTAGTACTTCCGGCTTCATAGCAAGTACACCTGCAATCGCTACTCGACGCATTTGTCCTCCTGATAATTCAAAAGGAGAACGCTCTAAGTAAGTTTCATCTAAACCAACTTGTGCTAATGTTTCTTTAGCTAAATCTCGTGCATCTTCCTCACTGACACCAAAGTTCTTTGGTCCAAAAGCAATGTCTTTTGCTACCGTTTCTTCAAATAATTGGGCTTCAGGAAACTGAAAAACAATGCCTACTTTTTTACGAATGGGTTTTAAGTTTTTATTATTCGTATCGGGTTTGATTTGTCGATCGCCAATATGTACGATCCCGCTGGTAGGTTTAATCAACGCATTCAAATGTTGCAGTAAGGTTGATTTCCCACTTCCAGTATGCCCGACTAAGGCTGTGTAGCTATTTTCTTTAATCATTAAATCAATATCAAATAATGCACGTTGTTCGAATGGTGTGTTTGGTTGATAGGTGAAATCTACTTTTTCAAAACGGATGTCCATAACCATTCCACCATCCTTTCTTCTGTCATATATTCACTAGGAACATCAATTCCTCGTTGCTTCAAGGCGCTTTTCAATTTTTCAGGAAAAGGAAGATCTAACCCTAAATTGATCAATTCTGGACCAGCAGAAAAGATTTGTTCTGGTGTGCCTTCATTGACTAATTCTCCTTGTTTCATCACTAATATCCGATTGGCATTTGCTGCCTCATCGATATCATGAGTGATAGATATGACGGTCAAATTACTTTCATCTTTGATTTTTTTAATCGTGGAAATCACTTCTTCACGACCTTCTGGATCAAGCATACTAGTAGCTTCATCTAAGATAATAATATCTGGACGTAGAGCTACGACTCCAGCAATGGCTACTCGTTGTTTTTGTCCACCAGAAAGTCTTGCTGGTTCACGTTTGGCAAAATCGATCATACGTACCTTTTCTAGCGCATCTTGTACACGGATCACCATTTCTTCTCTAGGTATACCTTGGTTCTCAAGACCAAAAGCAACATCATCTTCAACAGTAGATCCAACAAATTGGTTGTCTGGATTTTGGAAAACCATTCCAACCATTCGACGGATCGACCAGATATTTTCTTCATTAAGTGTTTGATTGCCAACTTTCACAATACCAGACTCTGGTAGAAGCAACCCATTGATTGTTTTTGCAAGTGTTGATTTCCCTGATCCATTATGTCCGATGATTGCGATCCACTCACCTTGCTTGATGGTAAATGAAATGTCTTTTAATGCTGGACGAGGGTCATCAGGTTGATATTTGTAATTAATCTTTCCTAATTCAATTATTGGCTCCATAATTACTCCTTCTCCATCCTAAGTTCCTACTAACACTATCAAAAAACACCTGATTTTTCAATTGTTTCCGTTTTAATTAAAGTGTTTTTTTACACCTTCAATTAGATGTCTTGACAGGTAATTGAAGGTACAAAAAAACACTTTATGATGAGTGCATACTCCCCAAACCGATAGATTTGGGGAGTAGCGCTGAGCTAGACTCGGAAGAGTTAACTTCCAACATCATAACACTCTAAAAGAATCATCTATAAAGTGATGTTATTAGTGTGATTTTAGACAAGTTCTAAGACAACCATTGGTGCACCATCACCGCGTCTTGGTTCTGTCTTCAAGATACGAGTGTAGCCACCTTGACGTTCAGCATAACGAGGTGCAATATCATTAAATAGTTTTTGTAAAGCTGATTCAATGACGATGTCCTCATTTTCTTCACGTACGCTAGCAACTTCATTACGTACAAAAGCCGCAGCTTGACGACGTGCATGTAAGTCTCCACGTTTGCCTAAAGTGATCATTTTTTCTGTAGTTGAGCGAACTTCTTTCGCACGAGCTTCAGTAGTCACAATACGTTCGTTAATTAATAAGTCAGTTGTTAAATCACGCAACATCGCTTTACGTTGGCTAGATGTGCGTCCTAGTTTACGATAACTCACGTTGGTTTCCCTCCTTCGTAAAAGGTTTTAATCTTCCTTACGTAAACCTAAACCTAAGTCGTGTAATTTAGCTTTCACTTCTTCTAATGATTTACGTCCTAAGTTACGGACTTTGATCATTTCTGGCTCAGATTTATTTGTAAGTTCTTGTACAGTATTGATTCCTGCACGTTTCAAACAATTATAAGAGCGAACAGACAAGTCTAATTCTTCAATTGTCATTTCTAACATTTTTTCTTTTTGTGTTTCTTCTTTTTCGACCATGATTTCAGCATTTTTAGCTTCATCAGTTAGGTTTACAAAGATGTCTAAATGTTCTGTCATGATTTTTGCAGATAAACTCATTGCTTCCAACGGTTCGATTGAACCATCTGTCCAAATCTCCATCGTCAATTTATCAAAATCTTCACGGTGTCCAACACGAGTGTTTTCTACTTGGTAGTTCACACGACGAACTGGCGTGTAGATTGAATCGACTGGAAGTACACCAATTGGCATATCTTCTTTTTTGTTTTCATCTGCTTGAACATAACCACGTCCTGGCTTCACTGTTAAGCGAGCGTGGAACGTAGCTCCTTCAGAGACGCTACAGATGTACATATCTTTGTTAAGAATTTCTACCTCACTATCAACGATAATATCGCCAGCAGTTACTGTAGCAGGTCCGGTAATATCGATTTCAAGGGTTTTTTCTTCTTGACCATACATTTTAAGTGCTAAGCCTTTAATGTTCAAGATGATTTGAGTGACGTCTTCTCTTACCCCTTTAATGGTAGAGAATTCATGCAGTACACCATCGATTTGAATATTAGTGATGGCAGCACCTGGCAAAGAAGATAATAAAATACGACGTAGGGAATTCCCTAAAGTAGTCCCATATCCTCTTTCAAGAGGTTCAACGATGAACTTGCCATAATCTTTTTCTTCATCAATTTTTGCGATTCTTGGTTTTTCGAACTCAATCATTCTTATCTTTACCCCTTTCAAAACGAAAAGTGTCTTGTTCAATGACGTTACTAATAGAACTCAAAATGAGCGGCACTCATTAAACACGACGGCGTTTTGGAGGGCGGGCACCATTATGAGGAACTGGAGTCACGTCACGAATTGCAGTCACTTCTAAACCTGTAGCTTGTAATGAACGAATTGCTGCTTCACGTCCAGAACCAGGTCCTTTAACTGTTACTTCAACAGTTTTTAATCCGTGTTCCATTGCTGCTTTTGTAGCTGTTTCTGCTGCCATTTGAGCGGCAAAAGGAGTTGATTTTTTGCTTCCTTTGAAGCCTAATGAACCAGCTGATGACCACGCTAATGCATTCCCGTGAGTATCAGTGATCATGATGATAGTGTTGTTGAATGTAGAATGGATATGTGCAATACCTGCTTCTATATTCTTTTTCACACGGCGTTTACGATTCACTTTTTTTGCTGCCATGAAGTTCTAACCTCCTTCACTTAAGAATTATTTTTTCTTGCCAGCGATAGCGCGAGCTGGACCTTTACGAGTACGTGCATTGTTTTTCGTGTTTTGTCCACGAACAGGCAATCCACGACGATGACGGATTCCACGGTATGAACCGATTTCCATCAAACGTTTGATGTTTAAGTTCACTTCACGACGAAGGTCACCTTCAACTTTTAATTTATCTACTTCTGCACGGATAGCATCTGTTTGTTCATTCGTTAATTCACGAACACGAACATCTTCAGATACACCAGCATCAGCTAAGATTTTTTTAGCAGTAGTGTTACCAATACCATAGATATAAGTAAGAGAAACTACTACACGTTTATCACGAGGAATATCTACTCCTGCAATACGAGCCATATTTATTGCACCTCCAATTATCCTTGACGTTGTTTATGTTTTGGATTTGCTGGGCAAATCACCATAACGCGTCCTTTACGACGAATTACTTTACAATGTTCGCACATTGGTTTTACTGATGGTCTTACTTTCATGATAATACCTCCTGTAGTTTTACGGAGTACAATTATTTAAAGCGATAAGTAATACGGCCACGGTTTAAATCATACGGAGACAATTCAACCGTCACTTTGTCACCAGGTAAGATACGGATGTAATGCATACGGATTTTACCTGAAACAGTAGCAAGAACTTGGTGTCCGTTTTCTAGTTCAACTTTAAACATTGCATTCGGCAAAGTTTCGACGACTGTACCTTCGACTTCAATCATATCTTCTTTTGCCACGCACAGTACCTCCTTGTACTTGTTTCGCATTTTCACACGATAAAATGGCGGAAACTGCAGTTCCCACCTCAAAATTCTCAAAATGGATCATCTAGAGGATTTCTCTAGAAGTCGGACTGACATATTCTATCATAATTTATTGAACTTGACAAGAGTAACTGCTTAATGCAAGTCGGCTACGGGCAATCGTGCTATTTTTCAATAATTTTTTGGACATCAGTAAATACAGCATCGATTTCACGATCACCATCGATAGTGTTTAGCAAACCTTGTTCTTTGTAATAGGCCAAGATTGGTTCACTATTTTTGATGTTGATAGCCAGACGATTTTTAACCGTCTCAGGTTTATCATCTTCTCTTTGATAGAATTCATGCCCACCACAACGATCACATGTATCTTCAACTTTTGTAGGGTTAAAAATTTTATGATAAGTTGCTCCACAATTGCTGCAAATGAATCGGCCAGCTAAACGCTCAACCAATACATCTTCACCAACATGGATATTGATGACTGCATCAATTTTTTTGTCTAAGTCTTTTAACATTGCATCTAGCGCTTCCGCTTGCTCAAGTGTACGGGGAAAACCATCTAATAAGAAGCCTTTTTCCGTATCAGGTTCAGCTAAGCGCTCTTTCACGATTCCATTTGTTACTTCATCAGGAACTAATTCACCTTTATCAATATAAGACTTTGCTTCCAAGCCAAGAGCTGTTTCATTTTGCATTGCTGCACGGAACATGTCTCCTGTTGAGATGTGAGGAATATGATAAGCATCAATGATTTTTTCTGCTTGTGTTCCTTTACCTGCGCCTGGTAGCCCCATTAAAATGAGGTTCATTGTTTTCCCTCCTAATAAATGTGAGAACGTGTGTTGAGGAAAAACCTCAACACGCTTTCTTACTCGATAAATCCAACGTACTTACGTTTCAGCATTAAGCCTTCTAACTGTTTCGCAGTTTCTAAAGCTACACCGATGACGATCAGTAAGCTAGTACCACCTAACCCAATGGACTGAGGCAGATTCCAAATCATTTGAGCAATGATCGGTAATAAAGCCACTAAACCAAGGAAAATCGCACCGACTGTACTTAAACGCATCAATAAGCTTGAGACATACTCTTCAGTTCCTTTACCAGGACGTACGCTTGGTATATAGCTTCCTTGTTTTTGTAAGTTTTCCGCTAATTTCTCAGGGTTTACTTGAACAAAAGCATAGAAGAATGTGAATGCGACGATCAAGATCGTATAAATAGTTGCACCAGGTGCAGTATTATAGTTAAAGATCTGCATCATTATTTTATACCAGTTTTCAGCCCCAAATCTTCCACTCAATGCTTGTAAAACCGCATTAGGTGTCGCAATAAACGAACTTGCAAAGATAACCGGGATAACCCCAGCCGCATTGACTTTCAACGGTAGATAACTACTTGTTGGTGCCCCTGCTACACGTTTCGTATATTGAATTGGGATTTTGCGTTCAGCTTGTTGGAAAAATGTAACGCACGTTACGATCAATAAGATTGCAACGATTAAAATAGCAATGAAAATTGCAGATTTCCAGATATCTGATTGATTGATATTTACGAAATAGTCTTCATAAATTTCTTTTACACTTTCAGGAAGTCGAGAAATGATCCCTGCAAAGATGATCATTGATACTCCGTTACCGATTCCTTTTTCTGTGATTTGTTCTCCTAACCAAGTGACAAACATTGTACCCGCAGTCAAAATCAGACCGATAGTAACATAGGTTGAAACGTTAGGGTTATTCACAAAACCTAGTTGAGCATATTGGTTAAATCCAGCAGTGATCCCAACAGATTGGACAAATGCCAATACTAATGTCAGGTATCGAGTTGCTTGATTCAACTTCTTACGACCAACCTCTCCTTGTTTTGACCATTCAACAAAACGTGGCACGATATCCATTTGTAACAATTGGATAACGATCGAAGCTGTAATGTAAGGCGAAACCCCCATTGAGAAGATGGAGAAGTTTTGCATCGCACTACCACTCACCAAGTTCAACATGTTGAAAAAAGGTAAAGAAGAAAGGTTTTGCAATGAACTAGCATTTACTCCGGGCACAGTGATATGTGCACCTAAGCGAAATACAAATAGAACAAAAACAGTAAATAGGATTTTGGATCTAATGTCTTTTACTTTAAAAGCATCTTTTAACAGTTTGAACATTAGATCACCTCAATTGACCCACCAGCAGCAACGATTGCTTCTTCAGCTGCCTTAGAGAATTTTGCGGCTTTCACAGTCAATTTCTTAGTTAACTCACCGTTAGCTAATACTTTGATTCCAGATTTTTCGTTTTTCACGATTCCAGCTTCTACTAAAGCAACTGGAGTTACTTCAGCACCATCTTCAAAACGATTTAGGACATCAAGGTTGATGACTGCATAATCTTTGCGGTTCACGTTTGTGAAACCACGTTTTGGTAAACGACGGAATAATGGAGTTTGACCCCCTTCAAATCCTAGACGTACACCACCGCCTGAACGAGCTTTTTGACCTTTTTGACCACGTCCAGCAGTTTTTCCGTTACCAGAAGAAGTACCACGTCCAACACGGTTACGTACTTGTCGTGAACCTTCTGCAGGTTTTAATTCATGAAGTTTCATAGGTTTGGCACCTCCTTAATATTCTAGTTCATATTTCTTACTATATACTAGGTTTGTTTAATTAGATTTCTTCAACGTCCACCAAGTGAGAAACAGTGTTGATCATGCCTTTGATTGCTTCATTAGCAGGTTTAACCACTGAGCTGTTAATCTTTGTAAGACCTAACGCTTTTACTGTATCACGTTGGTTTTGAGGACGTCCGATAATACTGCGTTTTAAAGTAACTTTTAATTCAGCCATTATTTTTGTCCTCCTTATCCGATTAATTCTTCAACTGATTTGCCGCGAAGTTCTGCAACTTCTTCTGCACGTTTCAATTGTTTCAAACCTTCAACAGTTGCACGAACAACGTTGATTGGTGTATTTGAACCTAAAGATTTAGAAGTGATATCTGCTACCCCTGCTAATTCCAATACGGCACGAACTGGTCCACCAGCAGCAACCCCAGAACCTTCAACAGCAGGTTTCATTAGGATTCTACCACCACTAAAAGCACCGATGACTTCGTGTGGGATTGTTGAACCAACCATAGGTACTTCAACTAAGTTTTTCTTCGCATCTTCAATTGCTTTACGGATTGCTTCAGGTACTTCTTGTGCTTTACCAGTACCAAATCCTACATGTCCGTTTTTGTCACCGACAACAACTAAAGCAGCAAAACGTAGACGACGTCCACCTTTAACAACTTTTGTTACACGGTTAATTGCAACAACGCGGTCTTCTAATTCCAAATGTTTTGGATCGATATAAACCATGAATGGTATTCCTCCTTTTCCTAAAATTCTAGTCCATTTTCGCGAGCAGCTTCAGCTAAAGCTTGCACACGGCCATGGTAAAGGTATCCACCACGGTCAAAGACTACTACTTTAATGCCTTTTTCAGTTGCACGTTCAGCAACTAATTTACCGACAGCTTGTGCTGCTTCTGTTTTTGTTCCACCTGAAATTTCTTTATCCAAGGTAGAGGCACTTGCTAGCGTTACACCCGCTACGTCATCAATAATTTGAGCGTAGATGTTTTTGTTAGAACGAAAAACGTTCAAGCGTGGGCGCTCAGCAGTACCAGAGATATTGTTACGTACACGACGATGTCTTTTCTGACGTGTTTTGTTCTTATCTGGTTTTGTAATCACAATTGTCACCTCTTTAATTTTATTGTACTGCACTTAGGCAGAAACACCAAAGTCTCGAAAAATAGAAGCTGCGGCACAAGTTAAATTTCTTTTGAATGAAGGTAAACTTCTGCAAAATCCTTTTTTCCTGCTGCTGGCTTCTATGCAATTTTTCTAAACTATTTACCAGTTTTACCTTCTTTACGGCGTACATATTCGCCAACATAACGAATACCTTTACCTTTATAAGGTTCTGGAGGACGAGTTCCGCGAATGTTCGCAGCTAATTCGCCAACTTCTTCTTTGTTCGCACCTTTAACAATTACTTGTGTGTTAGCTGGTACTTCAACAGTTACACCAGCTGGTGGTGTGATTTCTACTGGATGTGAGTAACCTACGTTCAAGACAAGTTTTGATCCTTGTAATTGCGCACGGTACCCAACCCCGATCAATTCTAATGCTTTTTGGAATCCTTCACTAACACCTACAACCATGTTGTTGAAGTTAGCACGAGTTGTTCCATGGATTGTTTTCATTTCTTTACTGTCATTTGGACGAGTGAAAGTCACTTCGTTTCCTTCGATATTCATTTTGATATCAGAAGAGAAAGTACGTGTTAATTCACCTTTAGGTCCTTTAACTGTAATGTTGTTTCCATCTTGAGTAACTGTTACTCCTTCAGGGATCACAACAACTTTATTTCCAATACGGCTCACTTAAAGACACCTCCTTGTAAATTCTAGTTGATTACCATACGTAAGCGATAACTTCGCCGCCGATATTTTTTTCACGAGCTTCTTTATCAGTAACAACACCTTCAGAAGTCGAAATGATTGCGATACCTAAACCGTTCAATACTTTTGGTACTTCGTCAGCTTTGACATAAGCACGCAAACCTGGTTTAGAGATACGTTTTAAGTTAGTGATAACACGTTCGCCGTTTTTACCAAATTTTAGGAAAACACGGATCACGCCTTGTTTGTCATCTTCGATATATTCAACATCACGAACGAAACCTTCACGTTTTAAGATTTCAGCGATGTCACGTTTAATTTTTGATGCAGGAACTTCTAAAGACTCATGTTTAACCATGTTTGCGTTACGGATACGAGTTAGAAAATCTGCAATTGGATCTGTCATGACCATTGATCTTTTACCTCCTTCTTATGCGAATTTACTTTTTTACCAGCTAGCTTTCTTCACGCCGGGAATTTGACCTTTATAGGCAAGTTCGCGGAAGCAAATACGGCAAAGATGGAACTTACGATAAACTGAATGTGGACGTCCGCAACGTTCGCAACGAGTGTAAGCTTGTGTTGAATGTTTTGCAGGGCGTTTGTTTTTAGCAATCATTGATTTTTTAGCCACGTAGTTCGCCTCCTTTAATTATTTTTGGAATGGCATGCCTAATTGTGTCAACAACTCACGAGATTCTTCATCTGAGTTAGCTGTCGTTACAATAACGATGTCCATACCACGTACTTTATCTACTAAATCGTAATCTACTTCTGGGAAGATCAATTGTTCTTTAATACCTAAAGTATAGTTTCCACGACCGTCAAAGGCTTTTTTACTTACACCATGGAAGTCACGTACACGTGGTAGAGAAACTGAAACCAATTTGTCTAGAAATTCGTACATTCTTTCTCCGCGCAAGGTAACTTTTGCCCCAATTGGCATTCCTTCACGTAAACGGAATCCAGCGATTGATTTTTTAGCTTTAGTAATCATTGGTTTTTGTCCAGTGATCAAAGTTAATTCTTCAACTGCTTTATCTAAGTTTTTAGCGTTTGATACCGCATCACCAACACCCATGTTGATGACGATTTTTTCAACTTTAGGTGTTTGCATAACAGAGCTATAGTTAAATTTTTCCATCAATGATGGAGTTACTTCTTTAAGATATTTTTCTTTTAGGCGGTTCATTCAGTAAGCCCCTCCTTCCTTAAACTTATTTATTATCTAAAACTTCACCGGTTTTTTTAGAAACGCGGACTTTTTTGCCATCTACTTCTTTGTAGCCAACTCGGCCAGCTACGCCAGTAGAGTCGATCACCATCACGTTAGAAACATGAATTGGTGCTTCCATCTCAACAATTCCACCTTGAGGAGCAGCTTGAGAAGGTTTTTGGTGTTTTTTAACAACATTCACACCTTCGACAATGACTTTATCTTTTTTCGGAAACGCTGCTAATACAACGCCTTCTTTATTTTTGTCTTTTCCAGTGATAACTTTAACTTTATCGCCTTTTTTAACAAACATAACTGTTTCGCACCTCCTTTGATAAGTGTCTCAAGATTATAAAACTTCTGGTGCTAGTGAAACGATCTTCATGAAGTTGTTTTCACGTAGTTCACGTGCAACCGGCCCAAAGATACGCGTTCCACGAGGGCTTTTATCATCACGAATAATCACTGCAGCATTTTCATCAAATTTAATATATGAACCGTCTGTACGACGAGCTCCTGATTTTGTTCGAACGATAACGGCTTTTACGACGTCACCTTTTTTGACAACCCCACCTGGCGTTGCTTGTTTAACCGTAGCAACGATCACATCACCGATGTTAGCAGTTTTACGACCAGAACCACCAAGGACTTTGATCGTCAAAATTTCACGTGCGCCTGAATTATCAGCGACTTTTAAACGACTTTCTGCTTGGATCACGTTGTGTATCCTCCTTTCAGATTTTGCATTCAATCTATATAGGAAAATCTCGTGTTATTAGATAATAACTGCTTCTTCGACTACTTCCAACAAACGGAAACGTTTTGTAGCTGATAATGGACGAGTTTCCATAATTTTCACGATGTCGCCAACTTTAGCTGTGTTGTTTTCATCATGCACTTTGTATTTCTTAGAATAGTTCATGCGTTTGCCATAGATAGGGTGGTTTTTCTTTGTTTCAACAGAAACTGTAATGGTTTTATCCATTTTGTCAGATACCACGCGACCTTGATAAACTTTGCGTTGATTTCTTTCTTCAGTCATACGCTTAATGGCCTCCTTCCATAATTACTTAGCTTGTTCACGCAATACAGTTTTGATGCGTGCAATCGATTTACGTACTTCTTTAATACGTGCAGTGTTTTCTAATTGACCTGTTGCTAATTGGAATCTAAGATTAAACAATTCTTCTTTTAATTGTTTTTCTTGATCAAGCATTTCGGCAGTGGTTAATTCTCTGATTTCTTTAACCTTCATTCGATTCACCACCCATTTCCTCACGTTTTACGATCTTAGTTTTCATTGGTAATTTGTGAGAAGCTAGACGTAACGCTTCACGAGCCACTTCTTCAGACACGCCTGCAATTTCAAACATGATTTTACCACGTTTTACTGGTGCAACCCATCCTTCAGGTGCCCCTTTACCAGAACCCATACGTACCCCAATTGCTTTGGCAGTATAAGATTTGTGAGGGAAAATTTTAATCCATACTTTCCCACCACGTTTCATGTAACGAGTCATTGCGATACGAGCAGCTTCGATTTGGCGGTTAGTGATCCAATGTGAATCAACAGCTTGCAAACCGTATTCACCGAATGCTACTTCTTTACCACCTTTGGCTTCCCCGCGCATTTTTCCGCGGAATTCACGACGGTGTTTTACACGTTTAGGTACTAACATGATTATTTCCCTCCTTTCTCAGTGTTTTTTTTAGTTGGAAGAATTTCTCCACGATAGATCCACACTTTAACTCCTAGTTTTCCGTATGTTGTATCTGCTTCTTCCCATGCGTAATCAATATCCGCACGTAATGTGTGAAGAGGAACAGTTCCTTCTGAGTATCCTTCTGAACGAGCGATGTCCGCACCGTTTAGACGTCCAGATACTTGAGTTTTGATCCCTTTAGCGCCAGCACGCATTGAACGTTGGATGGCTTGTTTTTGAGCGCGACGGAAAGCAACACGATTTTCTAATTGACGTGCGATTCCTTCACCTACTAATTTTGCATCTAAATCTGGTTTTTTGATTTCCACGATGTTGATATGGATTCTTTTACCAGTTAATTTATTTAATTCTTTTCTTAGGTTTTCGACTTCAGATCCGCCTTTACCAATAACCATACCTGGTTTTGCTGTGTGAATTGAAATGTTAACACGGCCTGTAGCACGTTCGATTTCAATTGTTGATACAGCAGCATCAGCAAGTTTAGTTGAAATAAATTTACGGATTCTTAAATCTTCGTGTAAGAACTCTGCATACTCTTTTTCAGCATACCATTTAGCATCCCAGTCGCGGATGATGCCTACACGCATTCCAATTGGATGTACTTTTTGACCCACTGATTATCCCTCCTTATTTTTCTGATACGACTACCGTGATATGACTTGTACGTTTGTTGATTGGAGAAGCTGATCCTTTTGCACGTGGACGGAAACGTTTCATTGTTGGTCCTTCGTTAACAAATGCTTCAGATACTACCAAGTTTTCAACATCTAAGTCAAAATTGTTTTCTGCATTCGCAACTGCTGACATCAATACTTTTTCAATGATTCCAGCAGATTTGTTTGGTGTGAATTTCAAGATTGAAATTGCATCCGCAACACTTTTACCTCTGATAAGGTCAATTACTAAACGGGCTTTTCGAGGTGAAGTGCGAACTGTTTTTGCAGTTGCTTTAGCTGATGTGATTTGTTCTGCCATTTGGTTTTATCCTCCCCTCAATTAGCGTTTCGTTTTCTTATCGTCTGCAGCATGGCCACGATAAGTTCTTGTTGGTGCGAATTCACCTAGTTTGTGTCCTACCATATCTTCTTGGATGTAAACTGGTACGTGTTTACGTCCATCGTATACTGCGATGGTATATCCAACAAAACTTGGGAAAATGGTCGAACGACGAGACCAAGTTTTGATAACTTTTTTCTTTTCAACCCCTGCTTGAGCTTCAACTTTGTTCATTAAATGCTCATCAACGAAAGGTCCTTTCTTTAAACTACGACCCATGGTGAACCTCCTCTCAAAATGTGCGACACATGGTCAAAGAAATTATTTATTTTTACGACGACGAACAATAAGTTTGTCTGATTTAGCTTTTTTATCACGAGTTTTGTAACCAAGTGCTGGTTGTCCCCAAGGAGAAACTGGTGCTTTACGTCCGATAGGAGCTTTACCTTCACCACCACCGTGTGGGTGATCGTTAGGGTTCATTACGCTACCACGTACAGTTGGGCGTTTACGCATCCAACGAGAGCGTCCAGCTTTACCGATGTTGATCAATTCGTGTTGTTCGTTACCTACTGAACCGATTGTTGCACGGCAAGCAGCTAAGATCATACGAACTTCACCAGAGTTTAAGCGGATCAATACGTATTTGCCTTCTTTACCAAGTACTTGAGCACTTGTACCAGCAGAACGGATTAATTGTCCACCTTTACCAGGTTTCATTTCAATATTGTGGATAACAGTACCAACTGGAATGTTTTCTAAAGGAAGAGCATTTCCGACTTTGATATCTGCATCTGGACCTGAAACAAGTTTCATTCCAACTTGTAGTCCTTTTGGTGCTAAGATGTAAGCTTTCACTCCATCTTCATAGTGTACTAACGCGATGTTAGCTGAACGGTTTGGATCGTATTCGATCGTTTGAACAGTTGCAACAACGTTATCTTTGTTACGTTTGAAGTCGATCACGCGATATTGGCGTTTGTGTCCGCCGCCTTGGTGACGTACAGTGATGCGGCCGTTATTGTTACGTCCAGCATGGTTTTTCAATGGTTGTAACAATGATTTTTCAGGTGTTGATGTTGTGATTTCAGCAAAATCAGAACCTGTCATGTTACGACGACCATTTGAGGTAGGTTTGTACTTTTTAATCGCCACGTTTTTCCCTCCTAATTTAATGAGTTATCTAGTAAGTGCTTATTCAGCAGCTTCGAATAATTGGATTTCTTTTGAATCTTCAGTCAATGTAACGATCGCTTTGCGACGTTTTTTTGTATATCCTGCATATTTGCCCATACGTTTGAATTTCGCACGTACGTTCACGATGTTCACGTTTTTAACTTTTACGTCAAAAGCAGCTTCAACCGCTTGTTTTACTAAAGTTTTGTTTGCACGAGTGTCCACTTCAAAAGTATATTTCTTGTCATCCATGGCAAGCATTGATTTTTCAGTGATCACTGGGCGTTTGATTACGTCTAGTAAGTTCATTATGCAAGCACCTCCTCAATTTGAGTAAGAGCAGTTTGTGTTGCTAACACTTTTGTATTTGAAACAACATCTAGAACACTTACGTTATCAGAAGTTACTACAGTTACGTTTGGTAAGTTACGTGCTGATAAAGCAGCAAAG
Organism: Enterococcus sp. C74; assembly: GCF_040887125.1. Taxonomy (NCBI): domain Bacteria; kingdom Bacillati; phylum Bacillota; class Bacilli; order Lactobacillales; family Enterococcaceae; genus Enterococcus; species Enterococcus sp. C74. Next base: position 82,860 of record NZ_JBFOFA010000006.1, read on the forward strand.
TCGTTACCATTCTCTAGAACAACCAATACTTTAGAGTCAATAGATAAGTTAGCAAGAACTTGTTTAAATTCTTTTGTTTTTGGTGCATCGAAGCTTAATCCTTCAATTGCTACCAAGTTGTTTTCAGCAACTTTTTCTGACAATACAGATTTCATTGCTAAACGACGAACTTTTTTAGGAAGTTTGTAGCTGTAAGAACGTGGTGTTGGTCCAAAGACTACGCCACCTCCACGCCATTGTGGTGAGCGGATTGATCCTTGACGAGCACGACCAGTTCCTTTTTGACGCCATGGTTTACGTCCACCGCCTCGAACAGCACTACGGTTTTTAACCGCATGTGTTCCTTGTCTTAATGACGCACGTTGCATAACGATTGCATCGTAAACAACACTTTCATTTGGTTCAATTCCGAAGATTTCTTCGTTAAGTGTGATTTCACCGTTTTGGCTTCCATCTTGTTTGAATAATGCTACATTCGGCATTCCTTAGTTCCTCCTTTCTTCCTACTATTATTTAGCTTTCACAGCTGATTTGATAGTGATTAATGATTTTTTAGCTCCAGGAACATTTCCTTTAATTAAGATAACGTTTCTTTCTGCATCAACGCGAACAACTTCCAAGTTTTGGATTGTTACGCGGTTGCCACCCATACGGCCAGCAAGACGTTTATTTTTGAATACACGGTTAGGTGCAACTGGACCCATTGACCCAGGACGACGATGGTAGCGAGAACCGTGAGCCATTGGTCCGCGGCTTTGGCCGTGACGTTTGATAACCCCTTGGAATCCTTTACCTTTCGTAGTACCTGTTACATCAATAATGTCTCCTGCTTGGAAAACATCTACTGTAATTTCTTTTCCTACTTCATATTCTCCTAGCTCAACATTTTTGAATTCACGAATGAAGCGCTTAGGAGCCGTGTTTGCTTTTGCAACATGACCTTTCGCAGGTTTGTTTGATAAAACTTCACGCATATCTTGGTAACCAACTTGAATAGCTTCGTAGCCATCAGTTTCCATTGTTTTCACTTGTAGCACTACGTTTGGAGTAGCTTCTACAACAGTTACTGGAATTAATTCGCCAGATTCAGTGAAGATTTGTGTCATTCCCACTTTTTTCCCTAAGATTCCTTTGGTCATGAGTACACCTCCATTAATTTTATTTTAATATTATAGTTTGATTTCGATGTTAACACCAGATGGTAAGTCTAGCTTCATCAAAGCATCAACAGTTTTTGGTGTTGGGTTCACAATGTCGATAAGACGTTTGTGTGTACGCATTTCGAATTGTTCGCGTGAATCTTTGTATTTGTGAGTCGCACGAATAACTGTGTAAAGACTGCGTTCAGTTGGTAATGGAATTGGACCAGACACGCTAGCTCCAGTTCTTTTTGCAGTTTCCACGATTTTATCCGCCGCTTGATCTAAAATACGGTGTTCATACGCTTTTAAACGGATACGAATTTTTTGTTTTGCCATCTTGTTCCCTCCTTCGCCTATTTTGAAAAGTAGACATAGCTCCACGAAAATTTCCGTCACGCTCGTTCGTGGCAAAGCGTCCGGGCGTGTCGCAACCTCTCGTTTCTTAGCCGACGAAATCCTATAGATCACGTCTGTGACATTTACGTTTAGGTAAACGCACCTTTGTAATTATAATATATCTAAATCCACAAAGCAAGGCTTTTTTCCTGTAAAAAACAATTTGTTTTCATAAGTTTTCATTTAGATAACTTTAGATGCCTCTTATCCTTAAATGTCACATTTTATTTCTACTAAACTTCCTTCCTATAGTAGTTCGCCTATCTTCAGTTATTCAAAAAAACCGCAGAACCCCCAATCATGTTGGTTTCTACGGTTTTTTATTCTATTAACTATCGGAAGTGATAGACGATCTAAGCCATACACTTTTCTTGAAAAACAAAGTTTGGATTATTTTTTTTAGTTCTGTTCTTGTCGCCAAGGTTGAATATTCGCTTGACGATAGACTTTTGCTTGGTTGATGGAATGGAAGAGTTCCATCTTTTGCTTCACCACTTCTTTTGCTGCTGCGATACATTCAGGATAAATGGCATTTGGGTCCCATAGCTCTGTTGTAGCTAAGATCTCACGACACTTTTTATAAAAAGCATATTTATAGTCGGATGAAATATTGACTTTCTGAATACCGATTTGCACTGCTTTTGCAATTTCTTCGTCTGGGTTAGCAGATCCTCCATGTAAAACTAGCGGAATGGTTACTTTTTCTTTAATACTTGTTAAAACATCCATTTTCAATGCTGGCTTGACATCTTTTGGATAGATACCATGAGCGGTTCCGATTGCCACCGCTAACGAATCGATTCCTGTACGTTCCACAAATTCCTGTGCATCTTCCGGCTTCGTATAAATGACTTCCGATACACCGCCTTCTACTGAAGTACCCGTGTTACCAATCGTTCCTAGTTCGCCTTCAACTGAGACCCCGATCTTATGGCAAACATCTACCACTTCTTTTGTTAGTGCAATATTTTCTTCAAATGGCAACAAGGAGCCGTCGATCATAACTGAACTAAACCCACAATGAATCCCTCGCATGATACTTGCTAAGCTATCGCCATGATCCATATGGATAACGAAAGGCACAGCGCTGTTTTTCGCTCGGCTCACTGCATATTGGAAAAACTCATCTTTGGTAAAGTCTAATTCTGTCGGATGGACTGCAATGATTGCGGGTGCATCATTTTCTTCTGCCGCCTCAATGACTACTCGTAAAAAGTTGCTGTCAGCAACGTTAAACGCCCCTACTGCAAAATGATTTTCCTTGGCAATTTCTAACATTTGATTCATATTGATTAACATCGTCTATTTTCTCCATTTCTATGATTTATTGGTTGAACCTGATAGTTGAATGTATTGCTGAACTAACTCTTTTCCTGCTATGACTGTTTGTTGGATGAGAGTGGGGTATTCGATCGTTGGCTCCTGTTGTAGAAGCTGTCGGCATCTTTGTTGTTGCGCCTTCATAAAATCAGAACCAACATTAATCTTATTGATCCCTAACTCAATGGATTGGCGAATGTTGTCTTTTCCCGCTCCTGACCCCCCATGTAAAACTAACGGAAGTTGAGTCTTCTCTTTTATTTCTTGGACAATATCGAAACGAAAACGTGGTTTGTACCCTTTAGGATAATCTCCGTGACTGGAGCCATAGGAAATCGCTAAGCAGTCCACACCCGTTTCATTGATCAATCGGATTGCTTCTGCTGGGTCCGTACACATGGCATCATCTGTAAAATGGTCGCCTGTGACTGCCCCCATATTTCCTACTTCTGCTTCTACGCTCGCATCATACGTTTGGGCAAATTGAACCATCGCTCTCGTTATTTCGATATTCTGATCCAAGGGATACATCGAAGCATCCATCATGACGCTGGAAAATCCTTCTTGTAAGCACTGTTTGACAAATGCGATGTCTTGCCCGTGATCTAGATTAATTGCTACTTCGACTTTGGCATCCTGTGCCATGCGGATGATGGGCTTCGTTAAATAATGATAATTGATGTGTTGCTTTAAGTGATCTTGCAATAAATCTATGATGATCGGCGCATGTAATTCCTCAGCAGCTTGGATCGTTGCTTTAGCTGTTTCTAGATTAAAGCAATTGATCGCCATGACAGCATAGTTTTCTTGATTTGCTTTTTTGAGCATCTCTTTCATTGACACATACATATCAAATCCTTCTCTCTACAGTTTTTAAGATAATTTAATAGAAGAAAAATCTACTTCTTCCTCTTCTTCCTCTACGACAGGGTGTTCAGCTGGCGCCTTTTTCAAAACAAACAATAGAATGCCGGTAACTGCAGAACCAATCAATAAGGCAAAGGTAAACTTTAACGGATCCGTCATTGCTGGGATAATAAAGACCCCACCAGAAGGAACTGGTGACCCAATTCCCCACGACATACTCAAACCTCCACCAATCGCTGCACCAGCTGTACACGAAATGATCACACGAAGCGGATCAACTGCCGCTAAGGGGATAACGCCTTCCGTAATCATGCAAAGTCCCATCGGAAAAGCAATCTTAATGTTGTTTTCTTCTTCTTTTGAATATTTTGTTTGCCGAAATAACTTAGATAAAACCCATGAAATGGTGACACCGAAAGGCGGAACCATTGACGCTAACACTTTCACAGCTTCTGGTTCTTGCACACCTTCCAAAAGCATCCCATCAGCAAACAATGAGGCTACCTTATTGACTGGTCCACCAAAATCAAAGGCAGCCATCCCACCGACAATTGACCCAAAGAGGAATTTCCCAGAACCTTGTAGTCCTTGTAAAAAATCGGTCATCGCTTCTGTTGCCCAAACAATCGGCACACCTACCACGAAAAACATCAATAAACCGATACTAAGGGTCGCTAACAGTGGGATGATCATCATCGGCATCAATCCTTGTGCCCACTTAGGAACTTTGAGATATTTCACCAATAACAGGACAAAGAACCCCACCAAGTAACCGCCTAACATACCACCTAAAAAACCTGCGCCAATGGCATTGGCAATTAACCCCATAAACAAACCTGGACCAATCCCTGGGCGATCGGCAATGGAATAGGCAATCGCTGCAGAAATCACTGGAGCCAATAATCCCATGCCCAAAACCCCTAGAGAAACTAAGGCATCGGGTACAGAATAAGACGTTTGATAATCATTGATGACTTGCCCACCTGTTAAATTCCCAATAGCGATCAAGAGTCCAGCGGTCACAACAACTGGTAACATGTATGAAATAGCTGTCAGTGCATGCTTTTTTAATTGTAGTTGACGAAGCATCCAATTCCTCTCCTTTTATGTTTTACTGAGTTCTTCTTCAATTTTAGTAATCAACCCTTTCGGTGCTTTAATGACCATGTTCGTAGGAATCTCAATCACTTTTTTTCCTTCGAACCGCTCCTTGCCACCAATTTTGATATCTGCTGCAATAATGACGACATCTGCCTGCTTGATCTCCTCCTTCGATAACTCGTCTTCTGTACCAATTGTTCCTTGTGTTTCGATGTGCACTTCATGTCCTAATGCTTTTGCTGCTTTTTCTAATTTTTGTTTGGCAATATACGTATGTGCAATTCCTGAAGTACAGGCTGCTACTCCGACGATCTTCATTTTTTCTTCCTCCTTTTCTTTTAGACAGTTGGTTCTTTTGCTAATAGTTCCATTAATTCTGCTTTACTAGTTGCCTGATTCATTTTTTCGATAATGGTATCTTCTGCTAATAACATTGCTACTTTTTGTAATAATTTGATATGAACGGTATTGGCATCTGTATCTTTTACTGCAAATAAGATAATGACCTTTACAGGCTGCTCATCTAATGATTCCCAAGGGATCGGGGTCTCGACTTTACCCACAACCAAAGAAGTCTGAATGACACTCGCTGATTTTCCGTGGGGAATCGCCACACCGTTTCCAATCCCTGTGATTCCTTCTTTCTCCCGTTGAAAGACATCTGATGAAAAATCATCAACATCTTTGATAATGCCGTTTTCTTTTAGTAATTCACTTAATTCGAGAATCGCTTCTTTTTTTGTTTTCGCTTTCATTTCTAAACGTATCAGTTTTTCTGTAATCACATTTGCGATACTAAATTCTGACATTACCTGTTTTGTAACCATTTCACATCTCTCCTAACATTTGCTTCACACGTTTTTCGTCTTGCTTGGTAAATACTGAGTTTACTAATATCGTGGGAATCTTCGGTGGCTCATTCAAACAAACCGTTGTTAAAATCAAATCGATCTTACTAAATTCCGCTTGGTTTTTCTGGTACTGCCGAGAAGATAAAACAGCAATAATCTCTAATTCAGGAAAGGCTTTTTTTACTTTGACTTTCAATAGTTCTGAAGTTCCAACACCACTACTACACATGATCAATACACGTTTTTTTATTGGGGCTAACTCTTTGTATCTCACAAAGTATAATGTTAAAAATCCAATTTCATCTTTGGATATATGGTTTGTATGAAATTTTTTTTGGACCATTTTACTGACAAATTCTACCAATTGAAACGTTTCCTGGTACTCTAATTCAATATCGTGCAATAAATCATTTTTGATTGTGATCTCATGTTTTAAGCGATACAATAGCGGCTGAATGTGACTATACAAATCATGTCGGTTTCGTTCTTGATCAATCGCCACTCCCATGAGCCGGCTCATCGTAGCAGAAAAAAAACGGGTGATTTCTTCAGCTTCATTTGAAATATTTTGATGTTTAATCGAACCATTTTCGATCCTGGAGGAAATCAAGTATTGAAAAAGATAAAAAGTTTCACTTTCAGGGAGAGTCGTATTTAAATATTGACCTAATTTGAGCATGACTTGCTTTGATAGTTGGTACAGTTCCTGGTTATAATGGATCAGCGCCTGATCTTCTTCATCTAAATCCCACGTATCTTCTTCTAAATACACGACCCCTTCACGGAAGCGTTTGACTAAGATATAAATATGAGAAAAAATATTCATTGCATATGGATAGGCAATTCGACTGACTAGTTTTTGTTCGATAAACTCAACGATCGAAGTAATAAAATTGATATCAAATGAGCTGATCATTGGGTGACTAGGAACCACTTTTTTATCTTCCAATAAATGGATACTTAATAGCATATTCACTACTTTACGAATATGTTTTTCTGTTCCTTCGATACCAATTCGGGTACCCTGGCGTTTAAGTTGGAGGTGGTTTTTCATTAAAAATAAACTGATCTTAGCCAAATCATTACTAATTACCGGATCACTCACATAATACGGATGGAACAATTCATTGATTAATAACTTCTTGGGTGCCTTAAACAACAAATTAAGCAAAATCGCATTCCTTCTTTCCAAAGGTCCTTGACTCGTTCGACTTTCATTATGCGTTGCACTCACATTTAAATATTTATCGTAGTCTAACCGAAATCCTTTGCCTGCCTCTGCCAAAATGATTTCCCCGTTTTCAGACACATCATTTATCTTTTTAATCGTACGGTAGACCGTTTTCGTAGAAACATGGGCAAATTCAGCTAACTCCTGAGCTGTAAGGGATAAGCCATGTTTAACAAAGTATTCGACCATTTCTTTCTCTCTTTTGCTTAGCTGCATTTGTTCAACCTCCTTGTTTATACTATAACGGAATTTTCTGACAACTCATTTTTTGTTCTGTCCATTACTCTGGACATTTTTAAAAGCGTTTACAAAAAGTAGCAAAAAAGACAAAAAACACCGAAGCAGGCAAAAACCTGTCTTCGGTGTTTTACATGAGACATCAGAGTACATAAAAGTGATAACTAGACGAAACGATGAAAATAAGTAACTATTGATTGGTGTCAGTAGTTTTCTTCCTTAATTACTCTTAACATGACCAATCACAGCATTTGCTTTAACTACCACACTAGCATCCATCGTTAGCTTCGCCACTTTTTCACCATTGGTAAAAGCAACGATCAGATCTGATTGTTTGTTTGCCGATTGTAGTGCCACCAAGTCCATGGTTGCAATTAATTGACCACGTGCGACTTTTTGTCCCTCTTCAACGTAGATCGTAAAAGGCGCTCCTTTTAAGTTCACGGTATCGATCCCCATATGCAAGAGAACTTCAATTCCTGATTCCGTTTTGATACCAACTGCATGTTTCGTTGGAAAAATATTGATAATCGTACCAGCGATTGGAGCAAACACTTCGCCATTCGTTGGTAGAACCGCAAACCCGTCTCCCATCATTTTTTGTGAAAAGACATCATCCGCCACTTCTGTGATTGGCATTAGCTTCCCATTTGCTACCGCAAAAATATCTTGGTTTTGTGGATCAACGACTGTTTTGGTTGTCACAGTAGGCGTGGACTGAGCAGTTCCTTTGCCACTACTTCCATGAATTTTTTTCATTTCATCTGCAACAAATTGGACTTCCGTTCCAACGATCACTTGAATATTTTTGGCATCAATTACTTTCAGGCCTGGAACACCAGTTGCTTTGATTTTCCCTTGATCAACTTTTGCCGTATCTTTTACATACAAGCGTAAACGTGTCGTGCAATTGTCAATGGAAACAACGTTCGTTGCACCACCTAATGCTTGATAAAGTTGATTAGCTAGCGTGGCAAATCGATTGTCACCAGTTGGCACTGTTCCTACTTCCCCATTTTCTGCAACTCCAGTATCTTCTTCACGCCCCGGCGTCATCAAATTGAATTTTTTGATGACAAATAAAAATGTAAAGTAATAAATCACACCCATCGCCAAGCCTAATACCAATAGCATTAATGGTTGATTGGCAATAGGTACACGTAAGCTTAAGAAGAAATCAATAAAGCCGGCGCTAAAATTAAAGCCCGCTGTCCAATGGAAGGTTGCTGCGATAAACATCGAAATCCCTGTTAAAGCAGCATGAACGACGTACAATGGCCAAGCGACAAACATAAATGAAAATTCTAACGGTTCAGTCACCCCTGTAAAGAAAGAAGCGAAAGCGGCAGCTAACATCAAAGATGCGGTCACTTTTTTCTTTTCTGGTCGCGCACATTGATAGATAGCAAGTGCACCAGCAGGTAACCCAAACATCATGACCGGGAAGAAACCAGCTTGGTACATACCGGTGACTCCTTTTACCCCTTCACTTGCCCAGAATTTACCAATATCATCAATTCCAGCTAAATTGAACCAAAAAACATTGTTAAGTGCATGGTGTAAACCAGTTGGAATCAGCAAACGGTTGAAGAAGCCATATAGACCAGCACCTAACGCGCCCATTCCAGAGATCAATTCACCGAAACTAACCAATGTATCATAAACTGGTGGCCAAACAAAAATCAATAAAGCAGAAATAATTGCCATTAAACCAGCTGTTACGATCGGTACTGCTCGTTTTCCACTAAAGAAAGACAACGCCATTGGTAATTTAACTCCGCTGAAGCGATTATACATCGCACCAGCGACTAAGCCTGCCAAAATTCCAATAAATACATTTTTATTATTGATTGCATCAAAAGCGATATTCACTTTTTCAACATCCACTTTAGTAAACAATGCAACAGAAGCACTATTGACTAATGTGACTGGTGCTAAAAAGGCGATCAATCCTGCCAATGCTGATGAACCATCTTTGTCCTTAGACATCCCCAATGCTAATCCAACAGCAAAAATGATTCCTAAATTATCTAAGACTGTTCCTCCAGCTTTGATCATAAAAGCGGCAAAAATGTTATTGCCACCCCAACCAGTCGGATCGATCCAATAACCAATCCCCATGAATAAAGCAGCTACTGGTAGGGTTGCTACTGGTAACATCAAGGAACGTCCCATTCGTTGTAAGTATGTTTTCATTTTGTTCTCCTATTCTGTTGTCCCTCGCAAGCGTTCGATATGAATAACTAAATAACCAAGTTCTTCGCTTGTAATAGACATTTGATATTGTTTAGTTAAAAGTACTCGAATTTTTTTTGCGACTGCATAACTTCCTGAATATTTTCGTTTGACTATCTCAATAATCTCCTCGTCTAAGACCGCATACTGCTGATTGTGATACCGTTGGATCAACAACCGAAGATGGTTTGCTAAACGAGAATAATTCAGTGCCATTTGTTCGGAATGGATATCGATCCTCAGCTCTTTTTCAATCAACTGGATAATTTCCGACACGATCGTGACTTCGCGAATGCTACGATGATTACTAGTTTGTCCGCTATGACCACTATGGATATGTATCGCTATATAACCCGCTTCATCATATGTATAAGGAATAGCTAAAGTGTGATTCAAATAATCAACTGCCCATTGCGCAATACTAAATTCTTCGTGGTACAGCGCCTCGATTTCTCGCAGTAATTTATTTCGAATAACAATTCCATTACGAATATTTTCAGCAGCAAAAGCAATATGATCCGTTAACGCAATCAACACATGCTCATTCAGCTTTTTCATTAAAACTGTTTCTGCATGATCAATAATGTGTTCAGCGGCAAAAAGAAACTTTTCGTCAATTTGATTCAGCAAACTTTGTAATTTCATTTGACTTTCTGGCTCCATCACAAACATCCGCTCAATTTCTCGATGAAAAATCAAGTCATTGCGCTTTTTATCGAATCCAACACCTTTACCAATTGCGACCTTTTCTTGTCCATCGTCATCGACTAAGACCGCATTTTGATTAAAAATCTTTTTGATTTTCATAATAATAACCCTTTTTCTGCAGAATTAAAGTTACTTCATGGACCCATCATCCTTTATCAATCTTAAGCTTGACAACAAAAAAAGCATAGAAAAATTCCACCAAAGTCTCCTTATCGACGGAATCTTCCCATGCCTAGTATGATCTAGTCACATGAAAAATAAATATGTTAACGCTTTAATTTTATCGAGGGAACGTTTTTTTGTCAACATCTTTTTTTCCTTTTGTCAAACAAAATGCTTTCATTTACTCAATAAAGTTTAAAATAAGCCATAAAAAAAGCCATGATGTCTAATGACACCATGACTTTTTATTGTCCGAATACAATGTTGCTTACAATTCAGTTGATCAAAGATTAAGCTTTGATTTCAGTAACGACACCGGCACCAACTGTACGTCCGCCTTCACGGATTGAGAATTTAGTACCGTTTTCGATAGCGATTGGGTGGATTAATTCAACTTCCATTGTTACGTTGTCGCCAGGCATAACCATTTCAGTTCCTTCTGGTAATTCAACAACACCTGTTACGTCAGTTGTACGGAAGTAGAATTGTGGACGGTAGTTAGTGAAGAATGGAGTATGACGTCCACCTTCTTCTTTTGTCAACACGTATACTTCTGCAGAGAATTTTGTATGAGGTGTGATTGTACCTGGTTTAGCTAAAACTTGTCCACGTTGGATGTCTTCACGTGCAACACCACGTAGTAAAGCACCAATGTTGTCTCCAGCTTCAGCGTAGTCTAATAATTTACGGAACATTTCAACACCAGTAACTGTTGTTTGAGCTGTTTCTTCTGCGATACCAACGATATCTACAACGTCACCAACGCGAACTTGTCCACGTTCAACACGACCTGTAGCAACAGTACCACGACCAGTGATTGAGAATACGTCTTCGACTGGCATCATGAATGGTTTGTCGTTGTCACGTTCTGGAGTTGGGATATATTCGTCAACTGCAGCCATCAATTCAAGGATTTTTTCTTCGTATGAAGCGTCGCCTTCTAAAGCTTTCAAAGCTGAACCAGCAACTACAGGAACATCGTCACCAGGGAATTCGTATTCTGTTAATAAGTCACGAACTTCCATTTCAACTAATTCTAGTAATTCTTCGTCGTCAACCATATCTACTTTGTTCAAGAATACAACGATGTATGGAACACCAACTTGACGAGATAATAGGATATGTTCACGAGTTTGAGGCATAGGACCATCAGCAGCAGATACTACTAAGATAGCTCCGTCCATTTGAGCAGCACCAGTGATCATGTTTTTAACGTAGTCCGCGTGTCCTGGGCAGTCAACGTGAGCGTAGTGACGAGTGTCAGTTTCGTACTCAACGTGAGCTGTTGAAATTGTGATTCCGCGTTCGCGTTCTTCTGGAGCACCATCGATTTGATCGTAAGCCATAGCTTGGCCGCCGTTTTTCTTAGATAGTACAGTTGTGATTGCTGCTGTTAAAGTTGTTTTACCGTGGTCAACGTGTCCGATTGTACCAATGTTAACGTGTGGTTTAGAACGGTCAAATTTTTCTTTTGCCATTTTAAAATGTCCTCCTAAAAATACAATATATTTTTTATTTGTCTGATAGGTATGTGATAAACCAAAAGTCTATCACATGCCCATATCATCGATAATTATTTTACACGAAACTATATTAAAAATACAGTCTCTTTAGATAATCTGTCAAACAGACGATCTTGTTTTAAGAAATTATTCAGCTTTACCGCCGTTTTTCTTAATGATTTCTTCTTGGACTGATTTAGGAACATCTTCATAGTGGTCAAATACCATCATAAATGTACCGCGTCCTTGAGTTGCTGAACGCAATGTTGTTGCGTAACCGAACATTTCAGCCAATGGAACAATCGCATTAACGATTTGTGAGTTACCATGTGCTTCCATACCTTCAACGCGACCGCGTCGGCTAGTTACGTGTCCCATGATATCACCTAAGTAATCTTCTGGAACAGTAATCGTTACTTTCATCATTGGTTCTAAAATAACAGGACGTGCGTGTTTTGCAGCAGCTCTTAAAGCCATAGATGCAGCAACACGGAAGGCTGTTTCATTTGAATCGACGTCATGGTATGAACCATCGTAAAGTTTTGCTTTGATATCCACTAATGGATAGCCAGCAAGAACACCGTTATTCATAGATTCTTCTAGTCCTTTTTCAACAGCAGGGATGTATTCACGAGGAACGACCCCACCGACGATTGCATTTTCAAATTCGAAGCCTTTACCTTCTTCGTTTGGTGTAAATTCAACCCATACGTGACCGTATTGACCTTTACCACCAGACTGACGTACGAATTTACCTTCAGCTTTTGTTGCTTCACGGAATGTTTCACGGTATGAAACTTGTGGAGCACCAACGTTTGCTTCAACTTTAAATTCACGTTTCATACGGTCTACTAAAACGTCTAAGTGCAACTCACCCATACCTGAGATAACAGTTTCACCAGTTTCAACGTTTGTTTCAACTCGGAATGAAGGATCTTCTTCTGCAAGTTTTTGCAACGCAACACCCATTTTATCTTGGTCTGCTTTTGATTTAGGTTCAACAGCAACTTGGATAACTGGGTCAGGGAATTCGATTGACTCAAGAATAACCGGTGAGTCTAATGCACATAATGTATCCCCAGTTGTTGTATCTTTCAATCCAACAGCAGCGGCGATATCACCTGAGTACACTTTATCAATTTCTTGACGAGTGTTGGCGTGCATTTGTAGAATACGTCCGATACGTTCTTTTTTGCCTTTAGAAGCGTTCAATACATATGAACCACTTTCAAGGACACCAGAATAAACACGGAAGAAAGTTAGACGACCTACGAATGGGTCAGTCATTACTTTAAACGCTAATGAAGCAAAAGGAGCTTCATCGTCAGCTGGACGTGTTGTTTCTTCGTCTGTTTTTGTATCGATCCCTTTGATTGCTTCGATATCAACTGGAGAAGGCAAGTAATCAAGAACGGCATCCAACATTAATTGAACCCCTTTGTTCTTGAACGCTGAACCAGCTAATACAGGGAAGAATTCAACATTAATTGTTGCACGGCGGATACCAGCAATCAATTCTTCTTGTGTGATTTCTTCACCTTCAAGATATTTCATCATTAGTTCTTCGTCTGTTTCAGCAACAGCTTCGACTAATTTTTCGCGCCATTCTTGAGCTTGTTCTAAATATTCTTCAGGAATTTCAGTTTCTTGAATATCTGTTCCTAAGTCATTTGTATAGATTTCAGCTTTCATTTTAACCAAGTCGATGATACCAGTGAAGTTTTCTTCAGCACCGATTGGCAATTGGATTGGATGCGCGTTTGCTTGCAAACGATCATGCAATGATTTTACTGAGTACAAGAAGTCCGCACCGATTTTATCCATTTTGTTACAGAATACGATACGAGGCACTCGGTACTCAGTTGCTTGACGCCAAACTGTTTCAGTTTGAGGTTCAACACCTGACTGTGAGTCAAGTACAGTTACCGCACCATCTAATACACGTAGAGAACGTTGAACTTCAATTGTGAAGTCTACGTGTCCTGGTGTGTCGATGATGTTTACACGGTAACCTTTCCACTGCGCTGTAGTCGCAGCAGATGTAATTGTGATACCACGTTCTTGTTCTTGTTCCATCCAGTCCATTTGTGAAGCTCCTTCGTGGGTTTCACCAATTTTATGGATTTTACCAGTATAGTACAAGATACGCTCTGTTGTTGTAGTTTTACCTGCATCAACGTGAGCCATGATACCAATATTACGAGTTTTTTCTAGCGAAAATTCTCTTGCCATTTTCTTACTCCTCTCTTTATTTAAATCGATTGTAAATTGACTTTCTGCTGTCGTTTAACCCAACAGGCAGAGAGGATCTTACCAACGATAATGAGCAAATGCACGGTTGGCATCAGCCATTTTATGAGTGTCTTCACGTTTTTTAACAGAAGCACCAGTGTTGTTTGCAGCATCCATGATTTCTTTTGCTAAGCGTTCTTCCATTGTGTGTTCACCGCGCAAGCGAGCGTAGTTTACTACCCAACGAAGAGCTAAAGTTGTACGACGTTCAGGGCGAACTTCAACTGGTACTTGATAGTTTGAACCCCCAACACGACGTGCTTTAACTTCAAGAACAGGCATAACATTTTTCATAGCTTGTTCAAACACTTCTAATGGATCATTACCTGTAGATTCTTTAATCAAATCAAAGGCGTTATAAATAATACTAGCTGCAACACCGCGTTTTCCGTCAACCATTACACGGTTGATCAAGCGAGTTACTAATTTTGAGTTATAAATAGGATCTGGTAAAACATCACGTTTTGCAACAGGACCTTTACGTGGCATCCGTAACTCCTCCTTCCGAAATATTCTTCATAGTAATTGCCTTACTCTCTTAACATAGTAAGAACAAGTTTCATTTGTTTAATAATTAAAATTAAGCTTTAGGTTTTTTAGTACCGTATTTAGAACGGCTTTGTTTACGGTCGTTTACACCAGCTGTATCAAGTGCACCACGAACGATATGGTAACGTACCCCTGGTAAGTCTTTTACACGTCCACCACGTAGTAATACTACGCTATGTTCTTGTAAGTTGTGACCAATCCCTGGGATATAAGCAGTAACTTCAATTAAGTTTGACAAACGAACACGAGCATATTTACGTAAAGCTGAGTTCGGTTTTTTAGGTGTCATTGTACCCACACGTGTTGCTACCCCACGTTTTTGAGGAGAGTTCACGTTTGTTTGAGTTTTCTTAAAGCTGTTATATCCTTTGTTCAAAGCAGGTGAATTAGATTTTTCCACCTTTGATTTACGAGGTTTACGTACTAATTGGTTAATTGTAGGCATTCCTTGTTTCCTCCTTCCCACGATTCGCGTCTAGTTCCACACATCCAGGTGGTTCTTTTTTTGCGATAAAAAATAAATGCAATTCTGCATCTTTATCAAATATGCTTTGATAAACAGTCAGCACGTCTCTTTACCAGAGACCTGTAGATAAAGCACCTTGGTTAGGATATCATGAATAAAGTACTCTGTCAACCAGTGTTATGTATTTTTTTTAGCCATTTGAAATTAAAAAAAGGACGCTATCTTTTTCCAATCATTCAATATAAAATAGCTATGAATAGAGACGAAAGAAAAGGTGGGAACAACAGATGAATTTGAAACAAGCAGCTGGAATTGAAGCAGCTAAATTTGTGAAGGACGGAATGATCGTTGGTTTGGGTACCGGTTCTACAGCCTATTATATGGTAGAAGAAATTGGTAGAAGAATGCGTGAAGAAGGATTAAACATCACTGGTGTCACTACATCGAATGCCACTAAAGAACAAGCAGAAAAATTAGGTATCCCTCTTAAGAGTATTGATGAAGTACCCGTAGTTGATCTCACGATCGATGGTGCTGATGAAATCAGTAAAGCATTTCAAGGAATTAAAGGTGGTGGCGCAGCATTACTTTTTGAAAAAATTGTTGCTACGTATTCAAAACAAGTCATTTGGATCGTTGATGAATCAAAATTAGTGGAGCAACTTGGGCAGTTCCCTCTTCCAGTAGAAGTGATTCCTTATGGCGCTCAACAATTGATGCGGATCTTTGATGAGAAAGGTTACCAACCTGTTTTACGTCAAACCGAAACAGGTCAGATAGTCAAAACAGACAGTGGTCATTACATTATTGACTTACATTTAGAAGTGATCAATGACCCTGAAGCTTTAGCAACGTACCTTGACCAACTGGTTGGTGTCGTTGAACATGGACTGTTTTTAAATATGGTTTCAAAAGTCGTCGTCGGCTCCGCACAAGGCGTATCAATTATCGACTCACCTCATCAAAAATAACAACCCTGATATTAGTTATAAAAATTAGCAAAAATAGTTCATTTTAAAAACATAAAAAAACTATCTTTTCAATGGACTTTATGCTACATTTTTACTGTTATCTATAGACAGAAAATCATTGCTAGAAAGGAATCACCATGAAGATTATTGGTTATGCACGCACAACCATAAATGATGTTGATCTTACAACACAAGTGGAGCAACTCTCTAATTTTGGTTGTCAGGAGATTTTTCACGAGACATACAAGTCTAAAGATGCGGTGTCTAATAATATTTGTTTAGAAAAAGTAATCAAGGAAATGCGACAAGGCGATACTTTAGTTATCTGTCAACTTCATCGTCTAGGGAAGTCTACTCGTCAGCTAACAGAACTCACACAATTATTCAAAGATCGTGGCTTACACCTAGTTAGTATCCAAGAAGAGATCGATACGCGTACACCGATGGGGAAAATCTATTTTCAACTAATGGAAGGATTAGCCATTATGGAGTGCTCTTTAATCAAGGAACGGACACTTGTCGGGTTAGATGAAGCACGTAAAAAAGGTAAAATCGGGGGTCGTCCAAAAATCGATCCAAAAACAATTAAAAAAATTCGTCGGCTTTATTATGAAAAAAAAGAAACGATCCAATTAATTTCTACTAAATGTGGTGTATCAGTCGGAACCTGTTATAAATATATCAATCTTCCAGAAAAAGAGATTCAGCAATTATCTTAAACGACTACCTACATCTTGATATTCTTTCATTTAAAAATGGATTGGCGCAACAAACGCAGACTGTCTGCTAAAGACGAATCAACTGTATATAATGAATAGGTAGGTGGATCAATGTCAAAGCAGTCATTGACCCACCTACCTCTGTTTATCTGTCACTGTAAGAATTATTTTTGTTTTTTTATCTGTCTATCTTCTGATTTTCCCTTTCATTAACTTCATTTTTCAATGGAAATCTAGTCAAAAAAATTGTACAATAAAGCAGAACTGAAATTTTCAGAAATATAACCTATTTTAAAGGAGAGCTAAACATGCCAAAATTAGTTTTTTCTCGTCATGGTCTTAGTGAATGGAATGCATTAAACCAATTTACTGGTTGGGCTGACGTAAACTTAGCACCAGAAGGAATCGAAGAAGCCAAAGAAGGCGGACGCAAAATCAAAGAAGCTGGAATTGAATTTGATGTTGCTTACACTTCAGTTTTAACTCGTGCCATCAAAACATGTAATTTGATTTTAGAACACTCAGATCAACTTTGGGTTCCTCAAATCAAATCATGGCGCTTAAACGAACGTCATTATGGTAAATTACAAGGATTGAACAAAAAAGAAACAGCTGAAAAATATGGAGATGACCAAGTACACATTTGGCGTCGTTCATACGACACTCTTCCTCCATTGATGGACGAAAGTGACGAAGGTTCTGCTGCAAACGATCGTCGTTATGCAATGTTAGACAAACGCGATATTCCTGGTGGCGAAAACTTGAAAGTTACTTTAGAACGTGCTTTACCATTCTGGCAAGACGAAATTGCTCCAGCTTTACTAGACAACAAAACTGTTTTAGTAGCTGCACATGGTAACTCTCTACGTGCTTTAGCAAAACACATCGAAGGAATTTCTGATGAAGATATCATGGATCTTGAAATTCCAACTGGTCAACCACTTGTTTATGAATTAAACGATGACTTGACAGTTGCTAAAAAATACTATTTATAATAAATAAAAAAAGTGGGCAAGCGATTCAATTGAATCACTCGCTCACTTCTTTTATTAATCTGCGATTGCTGTTTCTAATCCGACTTCGATCATTTCGTTAAATGTCGTTTGCCGTTCTTCTGCAGTTGTTTCTTCTCCGGTAAGCAAATGGTCACTCACTGTCATGATTGCTAATGTTTGGACATGATATTTTGCTCCTAAATAGTATAAAGCAGCTGCTTCCATTTCCACACCTAGCACACCTAATTCAGCTAATTTAAACGTTTCTGTTGAATCATCTTTATAAAATGAATCTTCCGAGAGAACATTCCCTACATGTGTGGTAAATCCTTTGTCTTTTGAAATTTCATACGCCTTCAACAATAAATTAAAATCACTGATCGGCGGAAAATGAAAGGCTTGGAAATTTTTCTCGATCATCGAAGAACTAGTAGCTGCTCCTTGAGCTAAAACAAGATCACGAACATGGACATCTTTAGATAATGCACCACATGTACCCACTCGTATCAATTTTTTCACACCGTATGAATGAATCAATTCATGGGCATAGATCGTCGCTGACGGCATCCCCATCCCCGTTCCTTGTACCGAAACACGTTCGCCTTTGTAGGTTCCAGTAAAACCTAACATCCCACGAACTTGGTTGTAACATACTGGATCTTCTAAAAATGTTTCAGCAATATATTTTGCTCGTAAAGGATCGCCTGGAAGTAGTATTTTATCAGCGATCTCTCCTTGTTTTGCTTCAATGTGTACGCTCATCTGACACTCTCCTTGATTCAGTTATAGTAATACTAATACTTCTTTAATCAATGCCTTAAATGATTGTTTGACACGTTGCGTTGTTTCCACCACTTCTTCATGGTTAAGGTTCGCTTGCATGCCTGCTGCTAAATTAGTGATACATGAAATGCCGAGAACTTTCAATCCGCTATGTGCTGCAACGATCACTTCTGGCACAGTGGACATTCCGACTGCATCTGCTCCCATCGTACGTGACATCCGAATCTCTGCAGGTGTTTCGTATGTTGGTCCAGAATAGCCCATATATACCCCTTCTTTAAGAGTCAAATCTAATTGGCTCGCAGCCTCTTTGGCTACTTCACGGTAAGTTAAGGTATACGCCTCGCTCATATCAGGGAAGCGTGGACCGATCTCATCTTCGTTAGGACCAATCAATGGGTTTTGACCTGTGAAGTTGATATGATCAGTAATCAACATCAAATCGCCAGGAACAAATGATTCATTTACCCCACCACTTGCATTCGTGACAATCACCGAATGAGCCTTTAATGCTGCCATTACCCGCACAGGATAAGTGACAGTTTGCATTGAATGACCTTCATAAAAATGGAATCGTCCTTGCATTGCCAGAACTTTTTTACCAGACAAGGTACCATAGACTAATTGACCAGCATGGCCGACAACTGTTGATGTTGGGAAAAATGGGATTTGGTCATAAGGAATCACGATTGCTTCCTCGATTTCTTCCGCTAACTCTCCTAAACCTGAACCTAAGATCAAACCAAAATCAATTTCTTTTACGCCCTTTTCTAGAATAAATTGAGTCGTTTCTTGTAACATTTCGCTTAATTGGGTCATTTACTTTCTCCTATTAACTATTTTTTTCTACAGAAGTCAAGAAGTTAGAAGCCCTGTCGTTCGACTAGCTAAAAAAACAGGTATACCTGATTAACAAGGCTTTTCACCTCTTGATTGATACTGTTAAAGCAAGATGGCTCTTTGAACAAAATGATTGACCTATCTTAGTTACGCTTTTTCAGGTCAAATTTTCAAACGCGGTCTGTCATTCCTATTTCAAAAGTTTTAAGAAACTTTCGCCGTTTTCGGTAGCAGGAACATCGAAGTTTTCAGCAATCGTTGCTGCGATATCTGAATAGTAGCCTTGTGGCAAGCTTCCTTGTCCTTGCATTTTTTTGCTGAAAACTAATAATGGTACATATTCACGTGTATGATCTGTTCCAGGGAATGTTGGATCGTTTCCATGATCAGCAGTAATCATCAGTAAGTCGTCCTCTGCCATTGCCTCTAATATTTCGGGAATACGTAAATCAAAATCTTCAATTGCGTGGGCATAACCTACAACATCCCGACGATGTCCAAATAATGCATCAAAATCAACTAAATTAGTAAAACTGATCCCTGTAAACTCTTTTTTCATCACATTTAATAATTGGTCAACGCCATCCATATTGCTTTTCGTACGGACGAACTCTGTAATTCCTTGACCGTTGAAGATATCGTTGATTTTTCCAACAGCGATAACGTCGTTTCCTGCTTCTTTTAATGAATCTAAAACCGTATGCCCGAATGGATCCAATGCGTAATCATGTCGGTTGCTCGTACGAGTAAAATTACCAGGTTCTCCAACGTAAGGTCGCGCAATAATTCGACCAATCATGTATGGGTCGTCTTTAGTAATGTCACGAACGAACTGACAAATCCGATAAAGTTCTTCTAAAGGAATAATTTCTTCATGCGCAGCAATTTGTAGAACTGGATCTGCGGACGTATAGACGATCAAATCACCAGTTTTCATTTGATGTTCACCATAGTCATCTATAACAGCGGTTCCACTATATGGTTGATTGCAAACAATTTTGCGTCCTGAGAAGTCTTCGATTTGTTTGAGTAATTCATCAGGGAAACCGTTAGGAAATACTCGAAATGGTGTCTTGATGTTCAGACCCATGATTTCCCAGTGACCGGTCATTGTATCTTTTCCTACAGATACTTCCTCCAATTTAGTGGCATAGCCTTGGTGGTTTTTAACCGCTTCGACACCTTCTAATGGGCGAATCGTTCCTAATCCTAACTGTTCTAAATGAGGAATTGTCAAACCAGCTTCTTTTGCGATATGCCCTAGTGTATCTGAACCTTTATCACCAAATTTTTCAGCATCTGGCGCTTCACCGATTCCTACTGAATCCATGACAATCAAATGTACGCGTTTAAACATGATTATTCCTTCTTTCTTTTTTATTATTGCTATTAAATCAAAAAGGGCGAGTCGAAAAAACATTTCCCGTAACCCACCCTTTTTATTCACTAAAAGTTTATTTTGATTTTATATAATTTTTACCGTTTGCTTTAGGTCCAGATGCTTTTCCTAAGAACGCTACTAACACAATAACGGTTAATAGGTAAGGTGCAATCTGCAGCAATACTGGCGGTATCGAAGAAATCACTGGTAATTGAGCCCCGATGATACTTAAACTTTGCGCAAAGCCAAAGAATAAAGAAGCGCCCATTGCCCCTAGTGGATTCCATTTACCGAAGATCATAGCAGCCATTGAGATAAACCCTTGACCTACGATCGTTCCGGCAGAGAAATTCCCTGAAATCGATTGAGCGAATACTGCGCCACCCATTCCGCCAAGTAAACCAGAGATCAATACCCCAGAATAACGCATCGCGTAAACATTGATTCCCAATGTATCCGCTGCTTGAGGATTTTCACCCACTGAGCGTAAGCGAAGTCCAAACTTTGTCTTAAAGATAATAAACCAAGCAAGAATCGCAATTAAAATGGCACAATAAGCTGGTAAAAATGTATTTTTAAAGAAAATTGGTCCAATCACAGGGATTTTTGATAATCCAGGAAATGAGAAATATCCTAAGTTAACTGAAATATTATCAGTTTGTCCTTTTCCATACCATGTTTTGATCAAAAATACACCCAAAGCTGGTGCCATCAAGTTGATAACTGTCCCGCTGATGATATGGTCTGCACGTAAACTAACAGTTGCTACTGCATGTAATAAAGAGAATAACACACCAACTATCCCACCGACTAAAATAGCGATCCATGGTGTCATGTCTCCTAAGGTAGGACTCATGGTTAGATTAAATACTACCGCACTGAAAGCACCCATAACCATGATGCCTTCTAAACCTACATTGACAATCCCACTTCGTTCAGAAAAAGTTCCACCTAAAGATGTAAGAATTAATGGTGTTGAATAAACCAACGTTGAAGTGAGGATTAAAGCAATTAACTCAGTTGTTGACATTATAATTCTCCTCCTTCTTGACTCTGATTTGTTGGTTTCGATTCAACAGTCTCCACGATCGCTTCTTGTTTTTTACCTTGGAAGAATTTCGCCATAATGAAACGAATCAAGAAGTTGATCCCAACAAAGAAAATAATCAATGCAATCGATACATTTACGATTTCAAATGGTATACCGGCACCTGTTTGCATCCCCAAACCACCGATTTTCAAGATACTGAACAAGAGTGCTGAAAGTAAAATTCCAATCGCTGAACCAGAACCTAACAGTGACACAGCCATTCCGTCAAATCCGATGGCTAATGAAGTTGTTTGGACGAAAAAGTTTTGATACGTTCCTAATCCTTCGACTACTCCACCAAGTCCTGCTAAAGCGCCTGAAATCATCATGGAAAAGACGATCGTACGTTTACTACTCATTCCAGCATACTCAGAAGCAAAAGGATTTAGACCTACCGAACGAATTTCAAAGCCTAACGTCGTTTTCTTCATCAATAGCCAAACAACAACCAGTGCAATCAATGCTAAAAACAAACCAGCATTTACACGAGAACCGCCAAACATTTGTGTCAGCCAAGGTAATCTAAGAGAAGCATTTTGCCCAATCAAATTTGAAGAATCTAAGCTTGAACGATACGTATCCGGCATGATGTCATGTAAAGCAAAAGTACTTAAATAAAGTAAAATATAGTTCATCATAATAGTGACGATTACTTCACTTGTACCGAAAAAGGCTCTTAACACCCCTGGAATAGCCGCAGCCAAGGCTCCTGCCAAAGCACCTAAAATCACACAAGTCGGTAATAAAATGACTTTTGGCAGATCAGGAAAGGCAAGTGCTACCCACACACTAACGATCCAACCACAGAGTGCTTGTCCCGAAAGCCCGATATTGAAGAATCCTGCTGAGTTTGCAACAGAAAAACCTAATGCAGTAAAAATCAACGGTGTTGCTTGCCGTAATGTTTCACCAATACTTCTTTGAGAACCAAGGGACGCATTTAACATTGAAGAGTAACCTTGGCCTGGGTTATAACCAAAAGCTGCCATCAAGATAGCACCTAAAACTAAACCTAGAATTACCGAAAAAATAGGAACTAGGAGATTACGTATCTTTTCATTGCGATCATTCATGTGCGCCACCAACCTTTTCTAACTCTTTTCTTGCTTCTTCTAAAGAATAGCCCGCCATAAGTAATCCTAGTTCATTTTCAGAAGTTTCTTTTGGATCAACGATTCCCACGATTTTTCCTTCGTGGAGTACCGCAATACGATCAGAAACATTCAAAATTTCTTCTAATTCAAAACTAATCAATAAGACCGCTTTGTATTTGTCTCTTTGTTCAATCAAACGTTTATGAATAAACTCGATTGCTCCAACATCTAGCCCACGTGTCGGATTAGCAACGATCAACAAGTCAGGATCACGATCGATTTCCCGAGCGATGATTGCTTTTTGTTGATTCCCACCTGATAATGCTTTCGCTGGCACAAGTTCATTCGTTGTTCGAACATCATACTCTTCGATTAATTCTCGTGCATGTTCATTGATCAACGAATAATTCAATAAGCCATTTCTACTGTAAGGTTTTTGGTAATAATTTTGTAAAGCAATATTCTCCGCTAACGTCATATCCAGCACTAAGCCATACTTATGACGGTCTTCGGGCACATGTCCTACACCAGCCTCCGTAATTTTTCTTGGCTTTTTATTCGTGATATCTTCATCTTTTAAGCGAATTGTTCCACTTTCTGCTTTACGTAAACCGGTTAACGCCTGGATCAATTCTGACTGCCCGTTACCATCAATACCAGCAATTCCTAAAACTTCTCCTGCTCGTACTTCTAAACTTAGGTCTTTGACTGCGTCCAATCCTCGGTTTTCTTTAACCACTAGATTTTCAATCGATAACACAACTTCTTGAGGCTGACTTTCTTTCTTCATTGTCTTAAATGAAACCGTACGCCCAACCATCATATCTGCCAATTGTTGTGAAGAGACATCTTTTACATTTACTGTACCAATCCCTTTACCACGACGGATAACTGTACAACGATCTGCTACAGCTTTAATCTCATCTAACTTATGGGTGATCAAAATGATCGATTTTCCTTCTTTGACCAACTCTTTCATGATTACAATCAGTTCGTCAATCTCTTGTGGCGTTAATACTGCTGTAGGTTCGTCAAAAATCAAGACATCTGCCCCACGATAAAGTGTTTTTAAGATTTCTACCCGTTGTTCCATTCCAACAGAGATATCTCGGACATACGCATCAGGATTGACCGATAAACCATATTGTTCAGAAAGCTTTTGGATTTCTTCACGTGCTTGGCGACGATCAAGTACCCCTGCTCGACTTGGCTCACTTCCCAAAACAATATTTTCAGTAACAGTAAATGCATCCACAAGCATAAAGTGCTGATGGACCATTCCGATACCTAGCTGGTTCGCTTTTGTCGGACTTGTAATTTTCACTTCTTTCCCATGCATCAGTATTTCACCTGATGTTGGCTCTAAAAGGCCTGAGAGCACATTCATCAAGGTTGATTTTCCGGCACCATTTTCCCCAAGTAAAGCGTGGATCTCTCCTGCTTTCACTTGCAAGTTGATGTTGTCATTTGCTTTGAACGTACCAAACTGTTTGGTGATATTCCGCATTTCGATGACAATATTTTCTTGAACCACAATTTTTCACATCCTAACGATTTCTATCTAGGCAACGATTAACAAAGATTTTTCATAAAATCTCAAATTGAAGCAAAAACTTCAGGGGATTATTCCCTTATCAAGAGGCTGTGAAAAGAGCGTTTTGACCTGAGCATTAAGGAAGAAAATCTCGAAACAGCTTTTCATGTTTTGAGATTTTTTGACTTAATGCCGAAGATCAGCTCTTTGAACGCCGTTTAGCAAGAGGCTGTGAAAGAAGCGTTTAGCTCCGAGCAAATAAGAGAGGATTTTTTAAAATAGCTTCTCATATTTTTAAAAAACATCGCTTATTGTTGAGGAGCTGCTTCTTGAACGCCGTTTAGCAAGAGGCTGTGAGCAGCATGTTCTACTTCAAGAATTAAGAACAAAAAAACGAAAATAGCTTTTCAGCAACATCTTGATAAAGAAACAATCGTTAGTTATTTACTAAACCATAGCCTTGTCAAACAATTGTCCAACAAGGCTATAGAAATTCGTTTGATTATTTTTCAGGAGTTTCTGGTACTTTGATATCTCCTGAGATGATTTTTTCTTTTGCTTCATTCACAGCTTTTTCTGCTTTTTCTGAAAGTTGACCTTTTGTGATACCAACACCGTCTTCTTTCAATCCGTAAACGGTATGTTCTCCACCAGGGAAATCACCGTCAGCTGATTTTTGAGCTAAGTCTTCAACAACAGTTCCTACACCTTTTAGAGTTGATGTCAAAGTAAAGTTTTTCTTTTCACCGTTTAAAGTGTATTCGCCTTCGTCCGATTGGTCACGGTCAACCCCGATAACCCAAACTTTTTTGTCGCCTGATTCGTTTAATGATTTCGCTTCTTGGAATACACCGTTACCAGTACCACCAGATGCGTGGAAAATGATATCTGCATTTTGTGCATACATTCCTTGAGCAATTGAACGTCCTTTATCTGGCGCTGAGAAGTCTCCTGCATATTGATTCAAGACTTTAATTTCTTTGTTTAATGCTTTTGCACCAGCATCTACACCAGCTTTGAATCCTGCGTCAAAACGATCGATTACTTCACCTTTTACTCCACCAATGAAACCAACAGTGTTTGTTTCAGTTGTGTAAGCTGCGGCAATCCCAGCAAGATAAGAAGCTTCGTTATCTTTAAATGTTGCTGAAACCACGTTGTCTTTGCCGTCGATAACGTCATCAATAATAGCAAAGTTTGTTTCAGGATTTGATGCAGCTTGCTCTTCAATAGCTGGTTTCAATTTATAACCAATACCAAAGATTGTTTTAAAACCTGCATTCAAAGCTTGGTCAATATTAGGGATATAATCTGATTCATTTGCTGATTGGAAATATTGGAACCCATCATTTCCACGTGATAGATCATGATCTTTCCCCCAAGCTTGTAGTCCTTCCCAAGCTGACTGGTTGAATGAACGGTCATCAACACCGCCCGTATCTGTGATCAATGCTGCAGTTGCTGTTTTTGAACCGCTGTTTCCACCGGTTGAATCAGTTGAATCTGATCCGCTGCCACATGCGCCCAATAATAACCCAGCAGATAACGCTACAGCACTTAAACCAAATAATTTTGCTTTTTTCATTTCTGTAAAGCCCCCTAAAATAATTGTTTTATTTTTCAACAGTCAGCTGACTGAATGAACATGAGTGATAATTCTATAGATCTTTTTCTGTAAAGGCGTAAGGTAATAGTTCTTTAACCGTCATTGCCTTAGTCACACCGTTATCCCCTACTAAAGTTACCGGCATGTCTGGTACACAAAACTCAGCCATTACTTGACGACAAGCACCACAAGGAGAAATTGGCTCTGGCGTATGACCAGCCACTACTAAATGAGTAAACTCTTTTTCTCCTTCAGAAACAGCTTTGAAAAAAGCCGTGCGCTCCGCACAATTGGTTAAACCAAACGAGGCATTTTCGATGTTGACTCCTTGATACGTTTTTCCAGATTCAGTGACTAAACATGCACCTACTGGAAAATGTGAATATGGTACATATGCTTTATCCAATGCTTCTACTGCAATGTTGATCCATTCTTGCTTCACTTCTGTCATAAGCTTCCCCTTACTACTTAATAGCCTTCGCCAGTAGATCCTGACATAATCGAAACTCCTGCACTGGTGCCAATTCTTGTCGCACCAGCTTCAATCATTGCCAAAGCTTCAGCTTCGTTATGGATACCACCAGATGCTTTCACACCCATTTCAGGTCCAACAGTTTCACGCATTAAACGAACATCTTCGACTTTTGCTCCGCCAGTTGAAAATCCTGTAGAAGTTTTAACAAAGTCTGCCCCAGCAGCTTTTGCCAGCTCACAAGCTTTTACAATTTCCTCATGATTTAATAAAGCTGTTTCGATGATGACTTTGACTAAAGCACGATCTTTGGCCGCTGCAACCACTGCTTCAATATCTTTTTGGACTTTATCAAACTGTTGAGACTTCATTGCCCCAATATTGATGACCATATCCACTTCATCTGCGCCATTTTCAATCGCATTTGTAGTTTCAAAAGCCTTAGTTTCAGCAGTATTAGCTCCTAAAGGAAAGCCAATTACTGTACATACTGCCACTGGTTCGCCTTTTAATTGTTCTTTTGCTAGTGCGACCCATGTTGGGTTGATACAAACAGAATAGAAATGGTATTTCTTTGCTTCTTCAATAATTCGCATAACGTCTTCTTGAGAAGCATCTGCTTTTAAGATGGTGTGATCGATCATTCGGTTCAATTCCATTTTTTTCTCTCCTTTTATTCGGTGATGATATCATGTATCAATGTAGGCTTTTCAGCCGAGTCACTAATTTGGATATTTTGATAGAGCAATTCTTGAACAGAAGAAATCTCTTTTGTATTACTGTAGATTGTCAACAATGATTCTCCCTCTTTTACAGGATCACCAATTTTTTTATTTAATTTAAGACCAACTGCGTGATCAATATCATCTTCTTTAGTTTTGCGTCCTGCACCTAACATCATAGCTGCAATCCCCAACTCATTCGCAACGAGTTTTGAGACAATACCACTCGATTTGGCTGGCAACTCAACAACATACTTAGCTGTCAGTAATCGTTCTGGTTGGTCTACGATAGAGTCATCTCCACCTTGATTACGGATCATTTCCTTAAATTTGTCTAAGGCTTTGCCAGATTCTAGTGCTTCTTGCAGTAAACTTCTAGCTTCTTCGATTGTTGCTGCTTGATTGGCTAAGACCACCATCTGACTCCCTAATGCATAACACATTTCCAGCAAGTCTTCTGGTCCATTGCCGTTTAACGTTTCAATTGCTTCCACAACTTCAAGACTATTACCAATTGCTTCACCAAGAGGTTCAGACATATCAGAAATTACGGCTACTGTCTGACGATGAGCTAATTTTCCAATACTAGTCATTGTTTTTGCTAAACGTCTAGCATCTTCAATATTCTTCATAAAGGCGCCGTCACCTGTCGTCACGTCTAAAACGATCGCATCTGCTCCTGCGGCAATTTTCTTACTCATGATCGAACTGGCAATCAAAGGAATCGAATCCACTGTCGCAGTCACATCCCGCAAAGCATAAAGTTTTTTATCTGCTGGTGCAAGATTTCCTGATTGTCCAATAACAGCCACTTTACTCTCATTGACAATTCGGATAAACGCTTCATCAGAAAGCTCGATTTGAAATCCAGGAATTGCTTCTAGTTTATCCAGCGTACCACCTGTATACCCCAAACCTCTACCAGACATTTTGGCAACTGTAACACCCACACTTGCGACTAAAGGTGCTAAGATCAACGTTGTCGTATCTCCCACACCACCTGTAGAGTGTTTATCCACTTTGATCCCATCTAAAGGACTTAAATCAATGACATCTCCTGAGTGGGCAATGGCAAGTGTTAAATCCGTGATTTCTCTATCGGTCATATCTTGATAAAAGATCGCCATCAACAATGCGCTGATTTGATAATCTGGAATTTCACCATTCGTGTATTTTGTAATAATATACTCGATTTCTTTTGTCGATAATTCATTTCCGTCTCGCTTTTTTTCAATCAGATCCACCATTCGCATTGCTTGATCCTCCTCGTCTTCATTCGGTATTATACAGGAATTTTCCAAAAGGTAAACCACTTTAGTAAACCAGTTTACTAAGAATACAAAGAGCTACTCACCGCCTTTGTAAACACTTACATAAGCAATATAACGCTGAGTTATCCCTTTGTCAATGTTTTTATGCTCTCACGAATAATTAATTTTGTTTCAAAGACTTTGTTCGGAACTTTGCGTTGTGGGAACTCGATCGTGTCGATCAAAAATCTTGCGGCATAAAATCCAATATCAGAACTTGGCTGTTTCACTGTTGTCAATTGAGGGATCATATACTCGGATAACTTCAACCCATCGAAACCAATAACTGAAATATCATCGGGGATTTTTTTGCCTAATTCATCAATCGCTTGGTAACAACCAATCGCCATTGCATCATTTCCACAAAAAATTGCTGTAAGATCTTTGTGCTTTAAGAGCCGTTTAGACGCCTCGTATCCACCTTGGACCGTCAACTCCCCTTGTTCTACATACTTTCCATTTAAAGGGATTCCATGATCCTTTAGTGCATGACGATACCCGTTGAACCGTTCTTCTAACTGGTAATAGCCTGTTGTTTCTTTGAGCATACCGATTTTGGTATGACCGTTCTTAATAAACAAAGAAACTGCTTGATAAGCCCCCTCATACTCTTTTACGATCAACCGACCATTATCTCTGGTATTCAATCCACGATCAATCAAAATAATCGGCATATTTTTATAAAAACCACTATCTAAAGAATAGTCATCTGGCAAAACATTGGGCGTAGCCAATAAGATTCCATCCACTGAGCGATGAGCCAATTCTTTTAAATACTTGATTTCATTTTCTTGACTATGACGAGAGTTGCAAAGCATGATCACATACCCCAGTGGATTCAAGTAACTCTCGACCCCTTCAATCAATTTAGAAAAGAAGAAGTCAGTGACATCTGGCACGATCATACCAATCGTTTTAGAATGACGATTGATCACATTCGAGGCAAAGTAATCTGGTTTATAATGGTGCTCGTTAACAATATTCAGGACTTTTTTTCGTGTTTTATCACTAAAGCGGCTCCCTTTATTATTTAAAATTTGTGATACAGTGGTGACTGAAACACCTGCCATTTCTGCAATGTCTCGGATCGTTAGTTTCACTTCTTCTCCTCCTTTATGATGTAAATTCTTTTTTAGTTTACCAAAAGCATATAAAAAAGAATAGATAGAAAAAAATAAGAAAAAATCTTTTATTCACTAATAAAAATAAATAACTTGGAAAGTGCCAATTTCCTAAACTGACTTCTTAAAAACTTCTGCAACTGCCGATCATCTGTCATTGTTCTTCTCTTTCATAGGAGTTTTTTCATTGGCTTGAGTAACTAGCGATTGATCTTTTCTATTATTGATTGCACTAGTTACTTTCTCACTCAAAGAAGACTTCTGACTTTGGGTTACTAAATTATCAGCAGCTATATGTTCAGAATCCCGTTTTTCAATCGCTCCTACCATTCCATCTACCTGCTTGAGAAGTATTTTTTTCTCATCATGAGCTATCTCCTGATCGTTTAAGATTTCATTATGGAGTTCTAGAATCTTTTCTCGAACAGATGAAAAAAGTTGAAGCTCTTTTTGATAACCTGCCGTTCGATCCGTGGCAATCATCGTTGTTAGCTGTTCAAGGAAAGGTTTTTTATTTTCAATAGGAATCTTTGGATCTTGCCTTACTTGTTGCCTAAGATTTAAAAAGTTTAAATCATGTTTATCGACTGCCTGAAAATAGTCTGCCGTATTTCCTTTCATAAGAAGCTCTCCGATATCCATAGCTAGCCTCTGCTCTTCATTCTCTTGCAAATCTTTTTTAGTCAGCGTAGCTTGTTGACTGCCTTTTTCTTGTTCATCCTTGGGAACAGAAATCTTCCCCCCATCCCCTATCAGTTGTTTCTCCTGGCTCTCAGATCTATTTATAGCATCAAAGAGTCCTGTTCTTATCTTTAGAATTTTTTGTAACTTTTGTTCGTATTTAATCATGCGATGATCAATTTGTTGCTCCTTCTTCGTCTTTTGAGAAATCTCTTGTTGGTATCCTAGTTGTATATTTTGAACGTGAGACTTTAAAACAAGAGCAACAAGTGTGGAATCTTGCCGATTTTCTCCACCAACTCGTTGATTTTTTGCTGTTGGTTCCTTTAACTCAGATAAAACGATTACTTTCAAATGTGGAGGGATTCGTTCCTCTTGATTGATTCTTTTAATCATTTCCTCTTCCCATTTATTTTCACTTATAAACTTTTGGCACTCTTTGATATCACTTTGAGCAGTTACATGTTCCTTTTGTTTTTCATTACTATTCGTGACTTTTTCTATTTGTTCAAAAAGCGGCTGATAGGTTTTATCCGTTGCCACTCGTTCTTTTAGTACTTCTAACAGTTGCTTTCTAATGAAAAATTCCTGTTTGATAACTGATATTTTTTTGATGTTGTTCTTTTTCGCTTCATCTGAGGGATTAATTTCAGAAATGAGAGCTTTTTTTATTTCTTCTGAATACTCTTTGCTTTGTTTGATGCTAGCTATCACTTCTCGGGTCAATTGTTTGTCACTCATCAGTGCTTTATATGTATCTAGTTTTTCTTGAGCCACTTGTTTTCTCACTAATTCTTCGGTCAACACATTCTTTGTTAGCCAATCCAAATTTGACTCATCTTTGATTCGTTTGAGCAAGTCAATTCGCTCTTGTGGGACATCTTTTTTGAACATCTTATGTAAATCCTTATTTTTTTCACTTAGATCCGCGACTGCTTCTTCAAACAGTATAGCTTGACTATTAAATTTGGCGATACGTGCATCTAAATCGTTATGAAGTGCCTGTTTTTCTTCTGGAGTCAATCCATCTTGATGATCAATTTGTTCTTTCACATGTTTTACTTTAGAATAATCTGCCACACTTCTAATACTAACAAACTCCCAATAGACTGTTTTATTTCTCTGTGAAAGCTTGTCAAGCGTTGCCGCAGGACGATTTTGAATTTCTTGATTTAAGTTGTCTCGTCGCTGATCGTTGGGAATCGTATGGGTTAGAAATTCTTTTACCAGTTGTTCCCTCTCTGAGCGAGAAAAATCAAGTAGTTCAAACAGCAGCATGTTTCCAACAAATAGGACATCGTTGTTTTTTTGAGAATGGTAGCCTTTTTTGATCTGAGCAAATTTCTTTGGCTTTTTTTGGTAAAGCTTAATCATAGGCTTGTCGTTCATGATTTGAGTGAACCCGTTCTTAGCATCTCGATTCTTAAGTAAGAAATCAAATTTTTCTTGATCTTTCCATATCAATAGATTTTTATACTTAGACACCAGCGTGGGACGATACTGATGCAAACCATGATGTACTAATCCATCTAAGAGATCTAAAAGTTCATTTGTTAAAGCAACATGTTGATCATCTGGCTGAACTTCACTTTTTTCTCTTTTGCTATTTAATTTTTCTCTTTTCGTTTTATTGTTCTGGACGATCCCCTTCGCCTTTTCTTCCCATGCTTTAAATGTTGTAGCCATTTCGACATGGTCTTTTTCTAAGTACCTTAATACGTTTTCCTGATTATACATGGGTAATTCTAAAATAGATTTAGTATCTACTATCATTCTGGTTTGTGTCATCTTTTTATTCTCCTTTCAAGTCACTCAAATTTTTCAATACCATGCTAGTTTTGTTTTCTAAAAAAGGAAGAAACGTTATTCAATTATTAGCTCCTTGAAATACGCCACTTTTCAATAGGAAAAAGTTCCACTAGTTAGCGAAGTGTCTCACTCCTTTCATCAACTTTTTTACGATCTCCATATTCCCATGACCTAGAGTATCTATCGCCTGTTTTTTAATAGAAAGAAAGGGACAAAAATAAACCGAAGGACCCGCAAATAGTTACTTCTATTTTAGGATTCTTCGGTTGCTTTTAGAGTGTGTTATTTTGTCATAGCTTTTTATTTAGTCTCAAACACCCACAATCAAACAGTTATTCTTTGATACTTTTGATGATATAGTACCCTTTCTCTTTATGGACGATTTCAGCATTCCCAAAGGTCTCTGCCATTTTGCTTTTTGCACTAGGAGCCCCTTGTTTTTTTTGAATGACAATGGTTAGTGTTCCACCCGATTTTAACCTTGGATATGCTTCGGTTAAAATTTCGTGTACCACTTTTTTACCGGCACGAATTGGCGGATTGCTGACGATTGCTGCATAAGTTTCTTCATGAACTACTTCATAGATATTCGATTGATGAATATCCACCTGTTTGATCCCATTGCGGTTCGCATTTCCTTGAGCTAATTCTACTGCCCGAGAGTTAATATCGACCATCTCAACAAATCGCTGACTAGCAAAAGCGATCGCCAAGCCGATCGGACCATAGCCACAACCAACATCCAAAATTTTGCCATCAGCTGGCAGCTCTTCCCAATTAAAGGTATCAATTAACACTCGTGAACCAAAGTCGACTGTTTCACGTGAAAATACTCCTGAATCTGTTACAAATTGGAAGTTTTTTCCTTTTAATTCAAATGACCATTGTTCAAAGTCATGTTCTGTCGTTGGCTCTTGCGAATAATAATGATTCGTCATATCGTTCATCCTTTTTATATTGTTTCTTGTTTCTTAGTCTATCCTTTTATCAATTGGCATGCAATGTCTATTTTTCCTAGTTTAAATAAATAGTTGATCAGAAACACGAACAGAATGAATTTTGATATGTCATCCTTTTTATTTATTCAGTTAACAGTTATTCACTTAAAAATAAGAGACTTATAACCATTCTCGTTTAGTGGTGGGGTTTAGCCGTGTTTTATGTTAAAATGATTCCATTGATGGGAGAATGCAGGAGGCTATTATGAATGATCCAATGAACTACTACCGTGTGGCAAGAGAAGAATGGCGTGAATTTTATCGTAATGGACAAGCACCTTTGACCCAAGACGAGCTAGATAACATCAAAAGTTTAAATGACCGTATTTCAATGCAAGATGTTCGAGATATCTATGTTCCTCTTGCTCATTTGATTTATCTATATATGAAAGAATTTGAATCTCTTTCGTTAAGTAAAGGTCTATTTCTTCATAAATATGTCGAAGTACCGCCATTTATTATTGGAATTGCTGGGAGTGTTGCCGTTGGAAAAAGCACAACAGCTCGCCTGTTACAAACGATCTTATCACGTACATTTAAACGCAGGAATGTTCAGTTGATTACAACTGATGGTTTTTTATATCCTAATGAAACGTTAAAAGAACGAGGGATCATGAATCGTAAAGGATTCCCAGAAAGTTATGATATGGAGATGTTGATCGATTTTCTTAATCGAGTAAAATCCGGTCAGGAAGAAATAAAAGTACCTGTTTATTCACATGACATTTACAATATCATTCCTGGCGAATATGAATTGATCCAACAACCTGATATTCTGATTGTTGAAGGAATCAACACGCTACAACTGCCTGCTAATCAACAAATCTATGTCAGTGATTTTTTTGATTTTTCTGTTTATGTTGATGCTGATTCATCATTAATTGAAAAATGGTATTTAGATCGATTCGGTGCCTTACTCGACACCGCTTTTCAAAATCCACAAAATTATTACTATCAATTTGCTATTGGCGATCGTGACGATGCATTTAAAATGGCGCAAGAAGTATGGAAAAATGTGAATTTGAAAAATTTAAACGAATATATCTTGCCTACTCGTGGCAGAGCAGATATAATTCTCCATAAAACTGAAAATCATATTATTGATTCGATTTTCATGCGAAAATATTAGCATTTTAAAATAGTTTATTCTATTTTGAGATAAAATTTAAAGGGATAGGGGTAATAAATGTGACAAACGTTGCCGACATGACAAACGTTGAAAAGATTATCGTATTAGACTACGGTAGCCAGTATAACCAATTGATTACACGACGCATCCGTGATTTAGGAGTTTTTTCTGAATTATTGAGCCATCGGGTTTCTGCTGAAGAAGTAAAAGCAATGAATCCAAAAGGAATCATTCTTTCCGGTGGTCCTAACAGTGTGTATGATGAAAATGCTTTTGGAATCGATCCAGAAATCTTTAACTTAGGGATTCCTGTATTGGGTA
This sequence comes from Enterococcus sp. C74, assembly GCF_040887125.1. Classification (NCBI taxonomy): domain Bacteria; kingdom Bacillati; phylum Bacillota; class Bacilli; order Lactobacillales; family Enterococcaceae; genus Enterococcus; species Enterococcus sp. C74. The sequence goes on from NZ_JBFOFA010000006.1 coordinate 117,495, forward strand.
TTTGCTACGGTATGCAATTGATTACGTATAAGCTAGGTGGGAAAGTTGAACCAGCTAAAAACCGTGAATACGGAAAAGCTCAGTTAGAAGTAACCAGTGACGATGCAGTATTGTTCAATGACACACCTAAACAACAAACCGTTTGGATGAGCCACGGGGACTTAGTAACCCAAGTTCCTGAAGGATTTGAAATCGTTGGTACAAGTAAAGACTGCCCGATCGCATCCATCCAAGACACAAAACGTAATTTCTATGGTATCCAATTCCATGCAGAAGTTCGTCATTCTGAATACGGAATCGAATTACTCCGTCATTTTGCTTTTGATGTTTGTCATTGTGAAGGAAACTGGACAATGAATAACTTCATCGATATGCAAATCGAAAAAATTCGTGAACAAGTTGGCGATAAAAAAGTATTGCTTGGACTTTCTGGCGGCGTGGATTCTAGTGTCGTTGGCGTTCTTTTACAAAAAGCAATCGGTGATCAGCTAACTTCCATCTTTGTTGACCATGGTTTATTACGTAAAGGCGAAGCAGACCAAGTAATGGAAAGCTTAGGCGGGAAATTTGGTCTAAATATTATCAAAGTGGATGCAAGAAAACGTTTCTTAGACAAGTTAGCCGGCGTTTCTGATCCTGAGCAAAAACGTAAAATTATTGGTAATGAATTTGTGTATGTTTTTGATGATGAAGCAACAAAATTAGCGGGAGAAGAAGGAATTGCTTTCTTAGCCCAAGGAACACTTTATACTGATGTGATCGAAAGTGGAACGGAAACTGCTCAAACGATCAAATCTCACCATAACGTGGGTGGACTACCAGAAGACATGCAATTCCAATTGATCGAACCTTTGAACACATTATTCAAAGATGAAGTCCGTGAATTAGGAACACAACTAGGAATGCCAGATTCAATCGTTTGGCGTCAACCTTTCCCAGGTCCTGGTCTAGGTATCCGTGTCTTGGGTGAAATCAGTGAAGAAAAACTAGAAATCGTCCGTGAATCAGATGCGATCTTACGTGAAGAAATCGCAGCAGCTGGCTTAGACCGTGACATTTGGCAATATTTCACTGTTCTACCAGGAATCCGCTCTGTCGGTGTAATGGGCGATGGCCGTACTTACGACTATACAGTAGGTATCCGTGCAGTCACTTCTATTGATGGGATGACAGCAGACTTTGCCCGTATCCCATGGGATGTTTTACAAAAAATCTCTGTCCGCATCGTAAACGAAGTCGCTCACGTCAACCGTATCGTGTACGACATCACTTCTAAACCACCTGCAACTGTGGAGTGGGAATAATCAAGCGACACTTAATACATCCGAAAACGTTGATTTTACGCCATTTGGGTAAAACTCAAAAGACTTTCTGAGACCAAAATTCTTTTGAATTGTCTCCAAGATTGTCGCCAAAAAAACTCTCACCGAATGATTGTCGGTGGGATTTTTTTCTTTCTGTGGTTTGCCTAAGGGAGATTGGTTTTAATGTTATAATTAGGAGAAAAATTGTAAAGGAAATGAATAAAATGGCAAAGATTGAAACAAAGATTTTTGATGAGCTAAAAAAGGCGTTATCTTCTTTTGACGGAAAATACTTAGTTGGGGAAGAATTGAACCGCTCAAAACTCACGGATGATTTACGGAATTATGATGAAGCACTTCTTAGCAAGTTATTTGAAGTGGAATTTATCAAGCAACATTTTATCAAGGAAGTTGCAGGACAGAAGTTATTTCAAATTGAAAAACTTGAGGAAGCGATTCTCTACAATGATTACTGGGATACAAGTTACACCAAGTATGAAAATCGTGTCGGGTTAGCTTCAAAAGGGAAGTTCTTACAGGACAGCCAAGACGTGGTGTTAGATTTTCCGTTCAAAGATGGTGTGCTTACTGCTTCCATGACAAAGGAAGATAGCGAAGATGGCTATGATGATGCCTTCTTAAACGAGGTCATTGAAAAGGATGAGATTGACCGCTTGTTTGACAAGAAAATTTTCAAAAATGCTGTCAAATTTGACAAAAATGGTGGAAATCCTGTTGTCAAATTTGACAAGGACAAGGACAATCTGATTATCAAAGGTAATAATCTGCTTGCCTTGCACACCTTAGCTGAGAAGTATGCTAGGACTGTCAAGTTGATTTATATTGATCCTCCTTACAATACAGGTTCGGATTCGTTTTCCTATAACGATAAATTCAATCACTCAGCTTGGTTGACATTTATGAAAAATCGGCTTGAGATTGCTAGAGAACTATTAACTGATGATGGATATATCTTTGTACAGACTGATGACTCTGAGCAAGCATATTTGAAAGTATTGATGGATTCAATATTTGGTAGAAATCAGTATGTTAATACAATCTCTGTGTTATTCAAAAATATTGCTGGTGCTTCTGGTGGTGGTCAAGATAAGCGATTGAAGAAAAACATTGAGTATGTCACGATTTATTCTAAAAACCGGGAGTTATCACGGTCATTTAATTCCGTTTACGAATTTAAGAAAATTTCAAATTTGGTTCAGGAGATGCGTGAAGAAGGTGTGAGTTGGAAATACACTAGTATTCTCGTAGATTCGGGTACAGAAAAATATGTTGGCTCAACAATTGATGGTGCTGGAAACGAAATTAAATTATACAAACAAGAGAATCCAGTAATTAAGTCTATCAGCTCTCTTATGAAAGAGGAGAATCTAACAGAGGAACAAGCTTACGACAAATACGGGAAATTTGCTTTTCAAACAGCAATGCCTCAAAGCTCTATCCGACCACGTGTGATGGAAAAGTGGCAAGAGCTTGGTTTAGGTGAAAATGACTTAATGTCAATTCGTTATGTTCCAAGAACAGGTAAAAATAAAGGAGTTGAATATCAACAATTTTACAAAGGAAATACTTTTAGACTTTTTGCTTGGCTAAAAGACGTATCTGAAGAAATTGATGGCACGTTATATAAGCGAGATGCACTTGGAACATTCTGGAACTTCGTCGGTGAAACTAAAAATGTCAATAAAGAGGGACAAGTTGAATTTCCAAATGGCAAGAAACCTGAACGATTACTTGGTAAGATTATTGAAATGGCAACTGAACCTAATGATCTTGTATTAGATTTCTTTGGCGGTTCTGGTTCAACTGCCGCAGCAACTTTGAAACTTGGAAGAAAATTTATCAGTATAGAGCAGATGGAATCTCAAGTTTCTTTAGAGATAGAACGATTGAAAAATGTAATAGATGGGTCAGACCAGAATGGACTAAGTTCAGACGTCAACTGGCAAGGTGGCGGTTCATTTGTCTATGCTGAACTGTTCCCTAAAAATATGGGCTACCTTCAAGATATTATCCATTCAAACACTACTGAGGAGCTTAGATCAGTTTATGAACGTATGCTACAAGGAACTGATACAGATGAACCTGCGGATATTTCCTTCCGTGCTGATTTATCTAAAATTGATTGGGCTGAAGGATTTAATGAAAATAAACGTCTATTAGTAAAGTTGCTTGATAAAAATGGGCTATATTATAATTTTTCGGAAATTGATGATAAGAATGTCCGTGATTTAATCTCTGATGAAGATTACGCCTTTAATAAAGCGTTCTATGAAGGTGGTGAGTGACATGGCAAGAGTAAAGAAAACTCCTGCTAATGCTCGCAAATTCCCCCTAGTTGAGCAAGCTGAGCAAGCAGAACAAAACTTATTTAGTCAACATCAAGGGTATGTTATACCAGCATATATCAATCAAAATTTACTCCATACGTTACGTGATTATCAAGATGAAGCAATGCGTAACTATCACTATACGCAAACCCAGATTAATCCCAGTCCCCAACACGTTCTATTTAACATGGCGACGGGTTCAGGAAAAACAGATTTGATGGCGGGTCTAATTCTCTACCTTTATCAGGAACATAAGTATCAGAATTTCTTGTTTACGGTAAATACAAATTCCGTCCTTATGAAAACGAAGGATAATTTAGTAAATGAAAATAGTGAGAAGTATCTTTTTCAAGAAAAAATTGAAATTGGTGGACAACGAATTTATATTCGACAAGTTGAGCGTTTTCCTCGTGTTCGCCAAAATAATACTATCTATATCAAGCTTTCATCCGTGCAAAAGGTATCAGATGATTTGTTTGTGTTAAAAGAGAACACCATGGGTTTATCTGATTATGAAAATCACCCTGTGGTTGTTTTGGCTGATGAAGCTCATCACTATTCCGCCAGCACAAAATCAGAAAAAGAAGCTGAGAACACTTGGGAATCTGCTATCAATAAGATTCTAAGGGCTAGGGATGACAAGGAGAAAAAGAATCTATTGCTAGAGTTCACGGCAACAGTGGATTTTGACAAGGACGCAATTTACAACAAGTATCGTGATAAAGTCGTTTACCGTTATCCCCTAAATAAACTTATGTTTGATGGGTACTCTAAGCAGGTTAAGCGTATTGAAACATCCGCAAGTGATGAAGATAAAATGCTGAACGTGGTGTTACTCTCACAATTCAGAAAATATCATGCATATGCTGAGGGTGTCACGGGATCGTTCAAGCCTGTGATTATGTTCAAATCACCAAAAGTTGCAATCTCACTTGAAGCAACAAAAGTCTTTAATCAACTCATTGCCAATTTAAACGTAAGTGATTTAGTGTCATTCATCCAACGTCAACAAACATTGGATAGTAATGAAAGCTCTGCACTAAAGTTGGCTTATAATTTCTACCTGCAAAATGAAGATGATTTAGCAAAGATTGTTCGTGAGATTAAACAGGACTTTGACCCACGAAATGTTTTGAATGCCAACGATGCCAGTGGCAATATGCTTGAAAAAGGTCAGTATGAAGCCTTGAACACGCTCGAAAGCCCAAATAACCTCTATCGTGTAGTTTTTGCGGTGGCAAAACTTACAGAGGGGTGGGATGTACTCAATCTGTATGATATTGTTCGTATCGAAAAAGAAGCGGGCACGAATAAGAACTCTACAATGGTTGAAGCTCAACTGATTGGACGTGGTGCAAGGTATTATCCATTTGAAATTGATGGTGAGAAAAGCTATCAGCGGAGATATGATAATGATTCCTCAAATAAGCAATTATTTTTGGAAACCCTCCACTACCATACAATGAATGAACCTCAATATTTGAAACAGCTAGTAGGTTCTTTGGAACAAATGGATTTGCCAACGGGACAAGATAAGAAAAATCCGCCTATTGAAATTAAAGTTAAACCTTCCTTCAAGAAAACAGATACCTATAAAACAGGGAAAATCTATTATAACGAAGCCGAAGACGTATCAGATGAATGGTTCGACTCTATTGAAAAATACGGCATTAACCATAAGTCAGATATTTCTCGAAGCTTGAACTATGGTAGTCGGGAAGTTTCTTATAATGCTACTGTGGAATATATTGAAACAAAAACTATCGGTATAGAAAAATTTGATGTTCGTTTCATTAAGAAAGCCATCCAACGCTTGGAGTTTTACCAGTTTGATAATTTGAAAAAGTATCTTCCGCTCCTGACTTCTATGAAAGAATTTATCTATGGCGAAAAATGGTTAAATGCAGGGAATTTGAAGCTCTTCTTGACTGTTCCGAAAGAATACAAAGCGTCAGATATTTCTCCAAATGAGATTTTGAAAGTAACTATCGAATTAATGAAAGAGTATGAAGTAAAATTCAAATCAGGTTACATTAAACAACGAGGAACCAATAGATTTATCGGCTATCCGATTAGAGAATACCTAACAAATTACAACAAGCGTGTTCCAGAGTATGACACCGCAAACCTTTTGAATGAAGCAACTCAAAAGGTTGCCGCTTACGAAATGGACGATGAATTTTACGTTTATGAAAAAGCAATCGTCAACAAGCTAGAATATGAGTTGATTGAGCGAATTAAAGCCTATGTAGATGAGTTAAAACAAAAATACAACAAGGCTGTCTACCTATTCCGAATGGACGAAAATATGCACCGTGAGTCAGCCAAAAGTGAAAAAGTTAAACTGCACCAATATGGCTCAAGGGTTAATCGTGCAGGAGAAACAGTAGACGTTCACTTACAAGGTTTTCAACCTGACTTTATTTTATTCCTTGAGGATAGCGAGTTTTATTTCCAAATATTCATTGAACCAAAAGGAATGAGCGGTGACAGGTTTGTCAGCGAGTTATGGAAACAAGACTTACTATTATATATGACCGACCATCAAGCAGAGATGGAATTTGAAGATGATTCAAAGAATGTCCGAATTAGTGGGCTGAAATTCTACACTAAGGGTGACGGTCAAAAAACTATGGCTCAACTTGCGGAAATTACTCAAGTGCAGGAAGTATCTGACTCCTCAGTCCAAGAAACGCTTGAGTTTTAGGAAAAGGATTTAGGTAGGATACGAAAAAAAGGTGCTGAGTAGACATCAATTTGTCTACTCAGCACCTTTTTATTTGCCAGTAAATTTATAACCCTTGATAACTTCTAGCTCTATCACCTGCACTCTTTTCAATCCCGTAATGTAAGCCAGTGAAGCTTCCACCAAATACTTTAGAGTAAATTCATTTAATTCCATTTGTTCGCCCTTCATTTCCTTGGCAATTAGAGTTCCAAATTTCTTGTAATCAGAGGTGATAATATTTCGGGCTCTCAATCCAAGAGAATCTTCTTTTGGCATATTTTTCAGAAAGAAGTCCGTTATCTGTAAAACTAAGTGACCTAACCTTTTATCTAGTTTAGTCAAGGAATCCCCTTCTTCTCGGATGAAATTCTGAATTAACTGATTGATTTGTATATCGAACTTATAATAGAGAAACTCGATTGCATTTTTTTGAATGATTTCATACTGTTCAAATATATCGTCCTCTTTTAATCGGTAAAAATAGGATGAAATAGGGTAGCTGGTATTATCGATTTTTGGCATTTCAATATCCCCAACTACAAACATTTGCCAATAAGAATGATATTCAGCATAGGGAACGTAATCCGTCAGTACATTGTTAAATATCTCCTTCGATTTCTCGTCACTCCCATTCAAAACATCTAGGAGAAGTTTTTCAAATAATATCATGGAGAAATCACCATTTTCAAAATCCCCCCAAAGTAATTCAAGTTCATTCGAAAACTTCAGTTTTTCTGTTAGGTGCAAAAGCAATGTGTCAGAAATTAAATATGGATTTTTTCCTGGATAGGCTTTTCCGCCTGCAATATTTGTGATGATAGAATAGTCGAATTTGCCGTATCGAAGTTGTTTATCCATTTTACTATCTTGAGTTGAATCTTTCTGATGAGCTTCATAGTCAGCTTTATTTTGATAACCTGCCAGTTGGTAATAAGTAAAACCATGTTCTTTCTTATTTTTTTTCACCCGTTTTCCAATCTCAGAGAAAATATAATTTTTCGTTTCTGTATAAATCATATCAGGCCCCCTTAGTATGGTAGAAAAACAAATAAAACTTCTTAAATTATCTGCATATATTCTACCATAGAATAATGACGTACAATAAAAAAGTCAAAGGAATCGCGAAACCTAAGACTAATAAAGAATGCAATAATACTAGTCATATTGCAAAAAGGAGAAAACGCATGAAAATCAAAAATTCTCAAAATTCGTACAATGAAGCTACCGCAAAACAATATCTTTCAGACGAAAATCCTATCATCAATGTCTCGTCTGAAATCGAAACACAATACAACTGGATTGAAGGAAAACGCACGGACGAAGTCACTGGCTACAAGCTATATTTCTCCCAAGATGGTGTAAATCCTTTTGCCGTAAAATTTGAGAAGAAGCCAACCCTTCCACCGTTTCTCTCAGAAGTTAAACTCGACAAGTTGGAAGCAATCGAAATCCGTTCAAATGTGTACTTCCGCTCAGAAGGGGTTCGGGTTGTTAAATGATGAAAAAATCAGAACTTGAAAGTTACTTGCTCCAAGCTCTGAACATGGCTTTGCAGATTAACGGAGAGACCTCCTACACCAATTCATTTGATGTACGGGTAGCGGACGAGGGATTTTTCTTCATCCCTCGCCTGCCTGCAAGCTATGTTGTGGATGATGGGCTATACCAAAAAATCTATTTGATTAGCAATGCCGTTCTTTACCCAGAGTTTACATTGTTGAAGCAAGCTGGGGCATACTTTGTTCCACTCGAAACGGAAGACATCCATGTGAAGCGAGCACTCTTCTTTCCATGGAACAAAGGCATTTCGAAACGGTTGATTATTCCAGACATAGATCGTTTTGTTGCCGAATTACCGATAAACAAAGTACCCGTTATGGAAAACTTTACGATAAACCTAAACAAAGTAACGAGTATTGCTATTGCGGGAAATTCGGGGTCAGGGAAGTCATATGCGCTCACATATTTCCTATGCGTGTTAAGAAAGAGCTCTAGTCTTGTAATTGTTGACCCCAAGTTTGATAGCCCGAGCAGATGGGGGCGAGAAAATAATGTCAAAGTCATTGCTCCTAGCGATAACCGAAGCAAGAGCGACTTCGTTTCAGCAGTCAATAATGAGCTAAGCAAGTGCCTTGAATTGATTCACCAAAGACAACAAGTGCTTTATAACAATCCCCAAGCAGATTTCGAACATTATACAGTTGTGATTGATGAAGTTTTGGCATTAAGTGACGGTGTAGCAAAACCAATAAAAGACGCATTCTTTAGCCTACTTTCTCAAGTATCTTTACTCGGAAGAGGTTCGAAAGTCCATCTTTTGCTGGTATCACAACGTTTTGATAATAATGCTATCCCAATCTCGTGCAGGGAGCAGTTGAACGTGTTGATTCAAGTAGGGAACATTAACAGCAAAACAACACAATTTTTGTTTCCCGACCTAAATCTAGAGGGAATTGTCATACCTCAAGGTATTGGAACAGGTCTGATACAGGTGATTGATTCGGAGCACCCGTTTCAAATTATCCCTTTATTGACCCCGACATTCAGTGGTTTGAAAGGAATAATCTAAACATGAAAAAATCTTATTTTACAAGGACATTTCACATTATTGGCTTTTTGTTAATGATTTCAATATTACTTCTAGCGGTACAAGTCCCAATCAAGATGATAGGTGCTTTCCTACAAGCTGAAACAAATTCATCACTAGTTGAATACACAAAGTTTTTGTTTAAATGCATGGCTATAATCTCAAAAGGTTTAGATGAATTGAATGCATTTACTTTTCTCCTCTTTCTCCTGTTTGTGCTTCCAGAGATTGTTTCAAGGATAGCCAGAGACTCGCTAGTGAATTGGGTGAAATCATTCTGGGTGAGCTATCGTCTGCGGAGGTTCCTAGTCAGACAAACCGACCATGAGGGCGAGGGCAAATTAAAGATACAACAGCACAACAAGGCAATTAGAAACTCAATCATTGATGTTAGGAACGACAGTGTCACGTTCATTGTAAAATTACCAAATGACGTACAGGCTCAAAAACTAATCTTAGACACAAAGGAAATTTTGCGTGAAGAAATCTCAAGTCGCTTTCCAAATTATGTGTTCTCGAATTTTGAGCGATATAAACATTGGCTGAAACTCGAAGGAACGAATTTCAGATAGAAATATCGGAGCTTTTGCTTGCACTTGGCAGAAGCAAAGAAGCTCCGATATTTTGACAGTCAAGAACGATATCCCACGGGGCTACTACGCCCCCCGTGGGATCAGTAATCAATAATCAAGGAAGGCGACTATGGGAAAAATTAAAGAACAATGAAGTAGCAAGTGGGCATTCTTGATTTACAAGGAAAGTGCTCCGGAAAATTATTTAACGATATTAGAAGAAATGCACGTCCCATTTATTTTGAGTCCATGGCATGACGAAGATGTGAACATGGAGACGGGCGAAATTAAGAAATCGCATAAACATGGTGCTTTCTTCTTCGATTCACTTAAAAGCTTCTCACAAGTTAGCGAGATGATAAGCGAAAAGCTGAATGGTCCTGCTCATGTTGAAGTGGTGATGTCCCCAAAAGGAATGTTTGACTACTTCACCCATGCAGAAAATCCAGATAAGACAACTTATAGCATTGATGACATCGAAAGTGGATGTGGCTTTGATTTAGCTAAATTTCTTATTGAACAGGAAGGCGGTTCATTCTTGAATGAGGTTATTGATATTATCGAAGAAAATGATTTTATTGAATTTGAAGAGATTGTTTCATTCGCAAGAAAGAATAACTCAATGCTATTGTCTCTCATCGTTGATAAAACCTATTTCTTTGCAAAACTCTTAGATTCAAGACGGTACAACTCTGAAAGGCAGAAAGAATACTTCAAATTAGAAAAGGGGAACGTTAATGTGCAAGATGTTAGTGAGTAAAGAAACCCTTATTAGATCAGGGTTTCCACCTTATACGGCTTCTTCGATTCTTAGACAAGCGAAGCATTTTATGGTACAACAAGGGTATGAGTTTTACGAGGGGCGCCGTGTATCGATCGTCCCAATACAGGCGATAAAGTCCGTTATCGGTGATGTAGAGTTGTCCGAAACGGAGGAATAAATTTGCCAAAAACTAGCTACCAAGATGTCTACCAAGACAACAAAGGGCAATACTATTATGAGGTAAGCTTAGGTACGGACAAAATCACAGGAAAACGTATCAAGCGGAAAGGGCGCAAGTCACAATCTGGAAAGAAATTTGAAACAGCAAAGGAAGCGTATGCGGAAGCTATCCGTGTGAAAAATGACTTCTTACAAACTCAAGGTTACTCAGATTATGGCATGACCTTTGAGCAATTCATGAATAACGTCTACATTCCGCACTATAAGACTGAAGTGACTGAGGAAACTTTTGAGTCAAGGAATCCAACGCTGAAAATCCTTTTGGCACGGTTTGGAAAGAAGCCAATGCGAAAGATTACTTTGCATGATATTCAATTTTTCAGAACGTGGCTTTTGGATAAAAATGCGGCAGGGTACTCACAATCCTATGCTTCAATGGTCTTTGGAATGTTGAAGAAAATTCTTGAGTTTGCCGTATCACTCAATTACCTTGATAAAAATGTTGCTCGACAAGTGAAACCAATCCCCAAGGGGAAAACAGATGTTGCTTACTGGACGAAAGATGAATTTGAAAAGGTGCTTTCAAAGATTTACACGGAAGACTTCTATGAGCATTTATGCTTCGTCATGTTGTGGATTTACTATATGACAGGCGTTCGTGTGAATGAAGGAACTGCACTTTGGTGGAATGATATTGATTTTGAGAAGAAACAGCTTCGTGTTCATCATATGCTGATTACCAAGAGCCGTAATAATTACAATCGTAAGAATCACACGAAAACGGCTGATGGGAAACGGGTGCTTGCCTTAGATGATGATACGCTTGAAGTGTTGCGTATCTGGAAAGAACGGCAAGCACAACATGGAGACATAGATTTCATTTTCTCCTATGATGGCTTACCTATGATAAAGTCAACAATCGCTCGAATTATTGCACGTTATGCGAAGCTTGCAGGTGTGCCAATAATACAGGCGAAAGGACTTCGCCATTCGCACGTTAGCTTTCTCATTAACGAACTGAATGCTTCGGTTTTAGTTATCTCAAAACGACTCGGGCATAGCTCGCCAGAAATTACGCTAAAACACTATGCACATTTGTGGCGTGGAATTGATGATGGTGTCGCCGAATCTATGGCAGGGATTATCAAAATTAAAACCGCCCTAAGTAAGCAATTTGCCTTTGTCGGTAATCAAGTGGTGAAAAAGATGTCGCCAAAACTGTCTCCAAAATAGTGGAAACATCCTAAAAACGTGATAACAACAGGCTTTATTAAGTCTAACCACCCCATTGAGTGGGAATAATGAAAAACAGCCAACAAACGTTGTTAAATCAATGTTTGTTGGCTGTTTTTCATTATCACACTTATTCTGTAGCCTTTTGATAAAACTCTTTCTATCTTCATTCCAGTCAGTCGTTCTAATTTTTTGCTCCTCTTATCTTTGAAAATCAATTGACTATTCATATAAAAACGGAGATCTTGCTAAAAATAAAGAACGTAAAAAATCAGAAAAGCTAACTCGATGACCATAAAGTTAATAACTTGTTTTTTTCTTATTGCAGTTATCTTTTCGACATCTTCCCTGCCCAACAGAACGATTTTCAATGGATTATCGGGATGTTGATTTAGATAATTCTCCCAAAACTGTGCTTGTTTCTGACTTGACGGAGCGATTATACTAAGAAGTAAAATACAAAAGGTTAATCCAATGATAAATAGGAAACTAGTCGAAAAATCTTGATAAAGCATACTAGTGACCAAAGCGCCTATAATACTTGCAAGTAATGCAACAGTCAATAACATTTGAATACCTCTTTTAAAAGTGGTATTCAAATACATATTTTGATAATTTATAATTGCTGTTTTTCTCAGCTTTAAGTCCTCTTTACTAAGTTCGGGGAACATTTCATTCACTTTATTTTTTTTCTTCTTTTCCATAGCCATTCTTTGATTACGTAATCTAAAACCACAAAAAATAAAAATGGGTATCGCTATAATTGCATAAAATTGACTAATTAATCTCAGTACTTCCATTGAGAACCTCCATCTGTTTCCTAATTAATTAGTCCATAATAGCAAAGTACATTAAACTTTTCATTAATATTAAATGAGTAATTTTTACTGCAAACTTACTTGAATTACTACCAAAACAATGAGGAAATATTTGCCTTCTCTAAAAGAACAGAAAGAAGCTTTTCTTCTTTCTGTCCAAATGATTCTAAGATTTCTCTTTACCAATATCATATCATTTAACAAAGAGCCCATAAAATTAGGTTAACTTTTAACCTATCTCTTCTTTTTGTTTCTTTTATCTGTGGAATATTCATTCACCATTGATCAGCGTTTCCCTTTATTGACCACCTATGTTCAAACTAACAATTTCTCAAAGTTAATAAATATCAAACACGCTATGTAATTTCTGTTCTTGTTTGTTGATAAAAGAAAATCAAGTTTTGAATTTCTCTTGATTTGGGATAAATAGAAATACCAAATATAGGGATATTAAACTGTCTGTTCAGCATCGTATTGGAAACAATACAATCATAATTTTCCTTATGTAGCATCTGATCTGTAACTACCGGGGTTTTGCTGGCTACAAAACGATATCGTCCTCCTAGATAAAGCTCAAGCTTTGCAATAATGTAGCTAGCATATTGTTCAGAATTGGTTACAATCAAAGCCCTAATTTGTTTACTCGTTTCAATCTTTTTTAGCAGATCATGCCAGTAGACAAGTAACAAAGCGACTAATTTTCTGGTAAATTCGTCATTTTTCATATACTTTAATAACTCTTTTTGATCCTTGTTAATTAAATAATTCTTTAGTCCTACTTGAATACTTTCGATTTCTGGAAGTATCTGTTTTAAAAACTGATGATGTTTATCATATAAAATAAAAGAAAGATTTTCCATATAGTCGCCATCATTAATTATTTTATAGCAGATTTCTTGTCGTTCTTCACATTTGATCTGATATTTTATTTCCAAATAATCAAGCAATATCCCAACCATCTTTGTTAAATAAGGTTTTTGTTGGTAGTCATCGCTGCTGTTCTGTATATCCAGTAGCGAACAAACAAACGGCTGTTCAAAGATGTATTTTATCAGATCCTGATCCTCTTCGAGAGATAACCATAAAGAAGTATTTTGCTTCTCATTTGATTCTAGGCATAAAAGATTATTCTGCTCTTTTTCAATGAATTGTTTTTCATTTTTTACTTGGTAAATTTTCATAGCAATATAAAATAAAAGCTGATTATGTTTTCGGTGTTCCAGTTTACGAATTATATCTTGAAGTTGATTATTCGTTATGTATTTTAAGTATAATTGACGACTTTTTTGACAAATTTCTTCATTGAAGGCCTCTTCTAAACACACATATTTTTCTAAAAGTAACTGGATCGTCAACTTTTCAATTAATTGTGTATTTCCCGTTAATCGAATCAATCCTCGAATTCTTAAGTGATATTGCTCTAAGGAAAGGTTGATGCGCTTCACCATTCGTCTTAGAGTGCTCTCTGAAATAAATAGTTGTTCCGTTACTTCCAAGTAGTTCGTATATTTATTTAACACGATTGCTTCTAAAAATTGATACTCAATCGATTCATTCATAATAATTCGGTAAATATATTCTTCTGTGACATGAGGAGCAATTTCTGCAAATATCCCATTCTCACGATCAGTATGTATATTAATTTCTTTTGCATAAGAATCGATATCCATCAAGTCATTTCTCAATGTTTTTGAAGAACACTTTAATTGAGATTCTAAATCTTGAAAGCGATAGGTTTCTCCTTCAAAAAGCAATTCCAGTAGAAGTAACTGTCGTTTCATTTTTTTCGATAAAATATTTAACATTTACTTCCTCCCCTCTTTTTACCAAATAGAAAAAAGCATTCACTTTTTTCTATTTGAATGTTCCTATTTATATTTTAAAGAAAATTTTTAACGAATTAGAATTTTTTTTTCAAAAAAATAGTAAAAATGGGTATAAAAAATATGAAAAATAAGCAATCCTATCTACCAATTTTATAAATAGATCATCTATGGCCTTTTTTTGCCCTTAGACCTTGCAAATAAACAGAATGCTGATCTTGCCAACAGAAAATAGTATCATTCGCCTTCTCATTTTAAAAAATAACTAAATAAATTATTTTAGCGAAATAAATTATTTGATTGAAACATTTATTCAGTAAAATAAACTGCTAAAATTAAGTATTTTATGCTTTATTTTTTTTATATTTAAATTTATACTGTTTTTAAAGCAATTAATTAATAACAAAAATTAATAAAAAAAGGCATATATTATACCATTTTAAATGATTAAAAAACTATTTTTATCATAAATGTACTTTTTTACGTCATAACTGTTAGATGGGAGTGTCCAAGGTGAAGAAAACAATTATTATAGTTAGTAGTTTTTTAGGTTTAATTGCTTTATTTTTTATGATTGAATACTTTGCTTCTCCTGTAAAAGATGTTACTTCAAAAGCTGAAATGAAAATGACTACTGGAGCCAAGATGGAATATGTGCCAACAAAAGATGAACTAGTAAAAATTGAAGGAGATCAACTTCAATTACTGGGCATTTACACAGTAGTTGGTATCCATTTCGACAGACATTCTTATGTGACGTTAGCAAATGCCGAACAAGAAGAAATCAACTTTTCTATTTCAATTATAGACAAACAAAAACAGACATTTTCAATCCCCGCCATACAATTCTCACCTCAAAATTTACAGCTCTCTGATTCTTTTGGCTTAGCAAAAAAAGAAGCACGCTACTTTGCTTATAAAAAAAATTATCCTGTCGCAAGTGCCACTCATACAACAGATTGACCAATTAAATATACCTTGTAGGGGTATATTTAATTGGTTTTTATCTTTTTCAATGGAAAGAACCTCGAATAACTTTTCTGTTTATTTTTTTTCTTCTCCCACTCGGCCATTGATCTTTTATACTAACTATTTAATTCGAGACGGCTTGTTTCCTTTGTTTTTCGTCATTTTTCCTAATTTATTTGATCCTTCTTGCGAAGAAAATAAACAAATTATTAAATTCGTTATTTTAAAAAGATAAAATAACACTATACGCAAAAACTAAAAGTTATTTAATCAGATGGATTAATCTATATAAATTGTTTCCTGCCTATTCATTTAATATTTATACAAAAATATTGTATACCTGCTTTTATCGATAGGTTGAAACTTTTCGTTTTCGTTATCCCCTGTGGAAAACTTTCGGAACAGATTACCTCTCTGATACGTATCTGTGTATAATTAGATACAACGAATCCCGGATCTTTCAATTCTTTAGACTGAAAGATCCGGGATCAAAAATAAACGCTTCTTACTTCTTTAATGCTACAACAAATGGAATCATCATAGATAACAAAATAACCAATAAACTACATTGCCGATGATCTATATAGATAAGGATCGTTATCATGCTCGTAGTTAGACCGATATTCAATTTTTTTTGATTGATCATAAGCATCCCTCTTCAAGGAAGATTTTCCTCTAGAAGTTCGACCATTTTTTTATCTTTTTGTTATATTTCTCTTAATTTTTTTGAACATCTTTAATTACTATATTGAGATTCGATTTTACGGCTAGGAATCAGCCAACCAAGTAAAATCACAGCATTCGTTACTAAAACAGCTATTGGTGTAATGACATAGCCTAAAATAATTCCTAAAATATTTAACCCAATTGACCAGTAGGATTTTCGATAGTTATCTAGTAATTCTTTGATATTCTTTTTATTTTTAGGATCAGACTGAACCAACTCTCTTGCTAAAATATAGTAAGCAATATTAGCTCCTAAAGTTACTACACCGTATGTGATTTCTGGCGCTAAACTATGACTATACTCGCTGATCCAAGACGTGACAAAGGGAAAAAATGATAAAGCAAAGATAAAAAAGCTATTCGCCCATAAAACTCGCCAATTTACTTTATGAACGACTTGAAACATATGATGATGATTATTCCAATAGATGACCAATGTAAAAAAGCTGACAATATAGATCATAAAACGATATCCTAAGGCACTTAGCGCTTGCCAGGTATCAGTGTTCGGCTGGTGAAGCTCTAAGACCAAGATAGTCATAATGATCGCGATAACTGCATCGGTAAAAGCTTCTAAACGATTTTTTGGCATATTTTTGCCTCCTTTTCTGACTTATTGTAGTAAAGATAGCTAGAAAAAAGCAACTAAATCAGTCTATAGTTGGAGGTAATGCTCACTTTATACTGCTATACTCAATGAAACAAGAGGATTTAACTATCGTAGTTCTCTAATAAATAAGCTAAGTTCTAAGTACATTTTTATTAAATTTAACTTATTTTGGGAACTAGCAAGAAATGAGGGGTTTGTATGGGACAAAGAAATACTTTTTTAACTATTTTCATGCTAATAATGGTATTGATTATAGGTAGTTTTGTAATTAGCCTTTTTACTAGTATTTTATGGTTTGCAATTAAATTACTCATTCCTATTGCAATCATTATTTGGCTAATTCGTGTAATTTCTGGAACAAATCGTCGACATCATCGAAAATATTACTAATATTGAAAAAAGCAGCACACGACAGATTCCCCAGTCTTGTGCTGCTTTTTTCGTTATATTTTTATCAGTTGTTCCAAATGATATATCATTTGATGGTATTACCCTAAAGCTACATCTAGTACCATCATAATGATAAAACCTAACATCACTCCAAAAACGGCAAAATGTCGTTTACTTGATAATGTTTGTTGGGCTTCGGGAATTAATTCCTCAACAACCACATAGATCATCGCACCTGCTGCAAATGCCAGTGCATAAGGTAAAAGGATGGTTACTCGTGTCACTAGCACCGCTCCAATCACACCTGCGATCGGTTCAACAATACCTGAAGCTTGTCCATATATAAATGCCTTTGTTCGACTCAAGCCTTCTTGTCTTAAAGGAATCGAAACAGCTGCACCTTCCGGAAAATTCTGAATTCCAATACCCAATGCAACCGAAATGGCTGCCAAAACGGCCGCTGTTGGATTATCGGCTGTACTGGCAGCCCCAAATGCCACCCCTACAGCCAAACCTTCAGGGATATTGTGCAAGGTGATCGAAAAAACTAATAAGATTGTTCGTTTTAAATGCGTAGGTAGGCCTTCTTTTTCGTGCTGTGGGCCAAAGTGCATATGGGGAAGCGTTTTATCAGCGATATAAAGAAAGACACCACCTAATCCAAAACCAATACTAACGACCAGCCAAGCGATATCGCCATTTTCTTCAGCTTTTGTAATCGCAGGATCAAGCAATGACCAAAAACTAGCAGCAATCATGACTCCCGAAGCAAAACCAAGCATGAGATTCAATACTTCTTTTTTGATTTCTTTAAAGAAAAATACCAACCCAGCCCCCAGAGCTGTCATAAAATACGTAAATGCTGTCCCCGCTAATGCTTGTTGCCACGGGGCTAAGCTTAGTAGCCATTCTGTCATTTTATTCTCCTTTCGTGCCTTTACTTATTACTCTAGCATATTCAAAAAATCATGACTACTGTTTGTGTAAAAAAGCGAATCAGTTGGGCTTTTATTCTTAAAGCACTATACTTTAATTAATAAAGTTACAAAATTTTATCATTCATTTGATAAAGGAGTGGGAGAATATGGCAACAATCAATGCTGGTATCGCAATGGTCAAAGTAATGGAAAGTTGGGGAATCGAGCACATTTATGGGATTCCTGGTGGTTCGTTTAATTCAATCATGGATGCTCTTTATCATGAAAAAGATCAAATAAAATATATCCAAGTACGTCACGAAGAAGTAGGAGCGCTAGCCGCAGCAGCCGATGCGAAACTAACAGGAAAAGTTGGGGCTGTTTTTGGTTCTGCTGGACCAGGTGCCACGCATTTGATCAATGGTTTGTATGATGCACAAATGGATCATGTTCCAGTTGTTGCGTTGCTTGGACAAGTTGCAACTACTGCTATGAACTATAACTCTTTCCAAGAATTAAATGAAAATCCAATTTTTGCAGATGTTAGTGTCTATAATCGGACAGTTATGACACCTGAAAGTTTACCTCATGTAGTGGACGAAGCAATCAAAGCAGCCTATGAAAATAAAGGAGTAGCTATTGTAACCATTCCTGTTGATTTAGGTTTTGCAGACATTGAAGAAGAGAAAATATCTAACGCAGCTACTCATAAAACAGGTACTATCCTTCCTGATGAAAAAGATGTAATTGCTGCTCTTCCTTTTATTGAAAAAGCTAAAAAGCCTGTACTTTACATTGGACAAGGCACTCGTAATGGCTTTTCACAAATCAAAGATTTTACAGAACACTTTTCCATGCCAGTTGTTGCTTCTGTTTTAGCGAAAGGCATCATTCCAGATAACTATAAAAACTTTCTAGGCTTTGCTGGACGTGTGGCCACAAAACCTGCAAATGAAGCATTAGCAGAGGCCGACTTGATTTTATTTATGGGTAGTGACTTTCCTTTTGGTCGTGCGTTCTTTAACCCAGAGGCTGAATTTATCCAAGTGGACATCGATGCTTCAAAATTTGGTCGAAGACATGCTACCTCCCATACCATTTTAGGGGATGCCAATACCACATTAGCGAGATTAACACAGCTGGGCGAACCACGTCCTGAAGATCGCTGGTATCTAGCCAACCAAGAAAACAAAGCGAATTGGGTAAACTGGTTAAACTCATTCGCTGACCTTGAAGACCAACCGATTCGTCCTGAAGCTGTTTATAAAGAAATCAATCGGATCGCTGAAGAAGATGCGATTTTTGTAACAGATGTTGGGAATACGACGATCCATTCCATTCGATTATTAGACATGAACGGCAAACAAAAACACACGACCTCTGGTTGGTTCGCTACAATGGGGAATGGTGTTCCAGGTGGCATTGCCGCACAATTAAGTTATCCTGATCGACAAGTCTTTACTTTAAGCGGTGATGGTGGTTTTGCAATGGTGATGCAAGATATCATTACACAAGTGAAATACCAACTACCGATTATTAATGTGGTTTTATCGAATACATCGTTTGGGTTTATTGAAGCAGAACAAGAAGATACTGAACAGAAAAAATTTGGTGTGTTTTTAGAAGAGGCTGACTTCGGAAAAGCGAGTGAAGCACTGGGAGCTGATGGTTTCACGATTACTGAGTATCACCAATTAAGACCTGCATTTGATGCCGCTAAAAAATCCCAACGACCAGTAGTAATTGATGTAAAAATCAATAACAAACGTCCTTTACCGGTTGAAGATCTTCATCTTGATCCAAGAAAATATACAGAAGAAGAAATCAAACAATTCAAAGAAAAATACGAAGTGCATGATTTACCTGTATTGAATGAATTATATGAAAAAAGGAAATAATTGAACCTCTACTCTTTGAGAGATTCAGACATATCAACTATAAAAAAAGAAGCAACCAGGAAAATTCAGCCTGATTGCTTCTTTATATACTTTACTTTGTTTATCTGAACGCATATACGATATGGTTGATCCCAAAGATCATAAAATAAAAACCGACAAGAAAACTTAAAGTCAAAGCGGAGGAAATAGGATTAAACAATAGTATACATCCTAATACCACACCCAAAATATTGATGATTACTGTAAACCAATAGTAGCCTGTGCTATAACCTTTCGCTAAATCAGCTGTAAATAAAGCTAAGATAGAGTCGGCAATAAACCAAATGGCAAAAACAAACGGTAAAGCAACTACTCCTGCACCAATATTGAACAAGAAGAAAATCCCGACTAAAATATCAATGATACCAATAACCAACGGCATTTTCCCTTTATATCCTGTCAATTCTTTCATGCGATTTCGTACAAATAATTCAAAAATTCCTTTTAAAAAGGCAAAAATAGCAAAAACAACGACAATCGCCACTAAATTACCAACAGGATCTTGAAAAGAGATTAATGAAACAAGGACAAATAAAATCCCTAAAATTAGTGATCCCCAGTCTAGTGTTTTTCTTTCATTCATTTTCATTCCAACTTTCATTTTAATCTATTATTATACTAACGCTCTCTTTAAATAACGTCAAAACATATGCTGGTGATGAAAAGCAAAAGTAATTTCTTTTCTGATCAGCTTTTGCTGCTATTATTTTTAGTAAAAGCTACTACTTCTTATAATTTGCGTATATTCATTACCAACTTATTCTTCTACTAAATAAACGAGCATTTTGCCTTTCTATCTTAGATACCTTCGAACCTCATCATTGCTTCATAAGTACAAATTTTTTTTCTCTTTCATAATTTTTTAGTATTTTTTATTCCCATGTTCCACGTGAAACACAAAGAATAATTGATTACCTTGAAACTTTCTCTTTTCCCCTATATAATTCTAGGAGGCTCGTTAAATATTATAAAGATAAAGTGAGGAAAAAAATTGATTACTGTAAATGATGTAAGTTTGCACTTTTCAGACCGCAAACTATTTGATGATGTTAATATTAAATTTACTCCAGGAAATTGCTATGGCTTAATAGGTGCAAATGGTGCAGGTAAATCAACGTTCCTTAAAGTATTATCAGGAGACTTACAACCTTCTACGGGGACCGTTTCCATGGGACCAGATGAGCGAATGGCTGTATTGAAACAAAACCATTATGACTATGAAGAATATACAGTTTTAGAAACAGTTATTATGGGACATAAACGTTTATACGAAGTTATGAAAGAAAAAGACGCTATCTATATGAAGGAAGATTTCACTGATGAAGATGGTATCCGAGCAGCTGAATTAGAAGGCGAGTTTGCTGAATTAAATGGTTGGGAAGCTGAACCTGAAGCTGCTGTTTTACTACAAGGACTGAATATTCCAGAAGAATTGCACCATCAATTGATGAGTGAACTTACTGGTGGTCAAAAAGTCAAAGTACTTTTAGCTCAAACATTGTTTGGTAAACCGGATGTGTTACTCCTTGATGAGCCTACGAATGGATTAGATATCCAATCCATCAACTGGTTAGAAGAATTTTTAATTGAATTTGAAAATACGGTTATCGTTGTTTCTCATGACCGTCATTTCTTAAATAAAGTATGTACCCATATGGCAGATTTAGATTTTGGAAAAATCAAATTATACGTTGGTAACTATGATTTTTGGTTAGAATCAAGTCAACTTGCTGCAAAATTACAAGCAAATGCCAATGCCAAAAAAGAGGAACAAATCAAAGAACTACAAGAATTTATTGCTCGTTTTAGTGCGAATGCTTCAAAATCTAAACAGGCAACTTCTCGTAAGAAAATGTTAGAAAAAATTACTCTTGACGATATTCAACCTTCCTCACGTCGTTATCCATTCGTTGGATTTAAACCAGAACGTGAAATCGGTAATGATCTTTTACAGGTCGAAAATGTGAGTGTAACGATCGACGGTAAGAAAATATTAAATGATATATCATTTAATTTAAGCAAAGAAGATAAAGTTGCGTTTGTTGCTGAAAATGATATTACAACTACAACTTTGTTTAAAGTAATCATGGGTGAGATCACTCCTGATACTGGAACTGTAAGATGGGGCGTAACAACGAGCAATTCTTATCTACCAAAAGATACAACGAAAGAATTTGATAATGAATTGACGATCTTAGATTGGTTACGTCAATACGCAAGTAAAGAAGAAGACGATAATACGTTTTTACGAAGCTTTTTAGGACGCATGCTGTTTTCTGGAGAAGAAGTATTAAAACCTGTCAATGTCCTTTCTGGTGGTGAAAAAGTTCGTTGCATGCTTTCTAAAATGATGCTTTCTAAAGCAAATGTCTTAGTTTTAGACGATCCTACGAATCATTTAGATCTAGAGTCGATTACAGCACTAAACGATGGCTTGATGGCCTTTACTGGCTCTATCCTTTTTGCTTCACATGACCATCAATTTATCCAAACATTGGCTAATCGTATCATTGCCGTTTCTGATAAAGGTGTTATCGATCGAGCAGATACAACCTATGATGAATTTTTAGAAAATAAAGATATCCAAAAACAATTGGATGAGCTTTGGAAATAAGACAACATCATTGTAGACTTAAGAAAATAGCCTATCGGGGGCATCTCATCAGTCGGTGAGATGTCCTTTTCTTCTACGATAAACACTGTCTTTCACAACTACCAAGACACCTTCGATCCATTTACTTTCTATATTCATCATTTTCTCTTATTTCGCTTAATCAACCGCTTTATTTTTTCTGATGTGTAAGCTATAATAGAAAATGAAAAAAGGATTGCGCAAACAATCCCTTCATCAGTAACTCGTGCCGTTAAAAAGACGGTAGCCTTTTTAGAATGGTGACCATCTAAAACTTCTGCTAAAAGTGATTTAGATGGTTATTTTTTTTGGTCTTTTTTGTCAATTAACAACAACACAAATGTCGCAAATGCGAGCATGAGTTGTATTGCTTCATATACTGACAACTTTATTCCTTTCCAGGGACAAAGCTCTTAACCATAAGCATCACCCCTTGTTCAATAGATTAGCTACCATCTTTTACACTCCACGAATTACTGGCTTTATTATAGTAAATTTAGGAAGTACTTACTATCGACAAAAAAAAATTAACTTAAAATAAATTTGTTATTTTATGCAATAAAAGAAGAACCACTCGAAGAATATTCTTTTTCTTCTGAATGGTTCTTTTTTGGGGCATTTCTTCTACAATGACTACAATTTTTTATCGAGTGATTCCCATTGAGAATATCGCAATACATCCATATCCTGTATGGCTTGCGATGGTAGGCCCAAGCGGATATAACTTGACTTCTTTCATCTTAATATTCTCTTCAAGTAATTGTTTTGTTTTTTCAGCACTTTCTAAATCGCCTGCATAAGCAATATAAACAGTTTGTTCTAATGGGGCGACAATGGTTTTGACAGTTTCCTCAACAATTTTTTGTATCGATTTATTTCGTCCTCGTACTTTGCTGATATTCGTCAAACGTCCTTCCTGATCGACTGTGATAATTGGCTTCACGTTTAGAATACTACCTAGTGTAGCACTAGTTTTAGAGATACGTCCCCCACGTTCAAGGTGTTTGAGATCATCAACGGTTACCCAAGAATGTACTTTTAAGTAATTGTTTTCTAACCATTCTAAGTTCTCTTCTAATGTTTTCCCCTCGTTTTTCAATCGAACAGCTTCCAATACTAATAACCCTTCCCCAACGCTTGCGGCTTTTGTATCAAAGACCTTTACTTGTGGATCTGGATATTCTTCTTTTAATAATTCTACTGCTTGTAACGCACTACTATAGGATCCACTTAAAGCACTGGAAAAAGCAACATAAAGGATAGGAATATTTTGTTCAACATAAGGACGGAAAAATTCTAAGTATTGACCCACATTGATTTGTGAGGTCGTTGGGGTAGCCCCATTTCTTAATTGTTCCATATAATGATCATAATTAAACGTTTTTCCCAGATCATCTACTAATTCTTCTTCATCTAACTGGATCTTCATTGATAAATAATCAACCTTGGCTGCTTGTAGCACTTGATAAGGCAGATCACAACATGAATCGGTTACGATTTGATACACACACTTCAACTCCTTCAACTTTTCATTTTACCCTTAACTCCTATTATAGCAAATCTCTTGCATGGAAAATAACGTTAACTATGTTTGTAAAAAGGAAAACCATTGTCTTCGTAAAATTTTAATGGATGATTAAAAAGAAGAACAACGCTCACCGCTAAACCAACTTTGATTACTTATTGAAAAAAAACGCCAAAATCTACAAAAATGTTAAAAACAAATTTCGCAGTTTCGACGTTTTCTTTCTTTACCGCATGAGCATTCTTACCTATACTTCTGCTATTTCGTTCATTCTTAAGGAACAAGAATGTCCTGTCTCAACGAACTTAGCTGAATGGCTTAAATTTGTGCCCAGACGCTTTCTAAGATATTTGTTTGTGTTCTATCAGGTCCAACAGAAAATGTTGAAATACGCACACCTACGAGTTCAGAAATACGTCTGACATAGTTACGTGCATTTTCTGGTAATTCAGCAAGTGTTTTGCATGCTGTAATATCTTCAGACCAACCTGGAAGTTCTTCATAAACAGGTTTACAACGTTTCAATTCTTTCAAACTTGCTGGATAATGATAAATCAATTCTCCATCGAGCTCATAAGCTGTACAAATTTTTACTGTATCAAGTCCACTTAAGACATCAATTGAATTAAGGGATAGATTAGTAATTCCTGAAACACGTTTTGAGTGACGCATCACTACTGAATCAAACCATCCCACACGTCGTGGACGACCTGTAGTCGTTCCGTATTCGCGACCAACTTCACGAATTTGTTGTCCCGTCTCATCAAACAATTCAGTTGGGAATGGACCATCTCCTACACGAGAAGTATAAGCTTTACATACACCAACAACTTTATTGATTTTAGATGGACCTACGCCACTACCGATCGTTACGCCACCTGCGACTGGGTTTGAAGAAGTAACAAATGGATAGGTTCCTTGGTCGATATCCAGCATAACCCCTTGTGCGCCTTCAAATAATACTCGTTTTCCTGCATCTAGGGCATCATTTAAAATGACAGATGTATCAGTAACATACTGTTTGATTTGTTGACCATATTCATAATATTCTTCAAATATCGAGTCAAAATCAATTGGCTCAGAATCAAACATTTTTACAAATTGACGGTTTTTATCTTCTAAGTTTAAACGTAAGCGTTCTTCAAAAATTTCTTTGTCTAGTAAGTCAGCGATGCGGATCCCTACACGAGCTGCTTTGTCCATGTATGCTGGTCCGATCCCTTTGATTGTTGTACCGATTTTATTTTCACCTTTTGCATCTTCTTGCAATTGATCCAATTTGATGTGATAAGGCAAAATAACATGTGCTCGGTCAGAAATACGTAAGTTATCAGTAGTTACACCTTTTTCATGTAAATAAGCTAACTCTTTGACTAATGATTTAGGATTGACTACCACACCATTCCCGATCACACTGATTTTATCTTTATAAAAAATCCCCGAAGGAATCAAATGCAGTTTATAAGTAACACCGTTGAATTTGATCGTGTGTCCTGCATTATCGCCACCTTGGTACCGTGCGATCACTTCAGCATTTTCACTAAGAAAGTCAGTAATTTTTCCTTTCCCTTCGTCGCCCCATTGTGTACCTACCACTACTACAGATGACATTTGAACACCTCGTTTTATTTTATTTAATCCTGAATTATTGTAACAATAACTCATTACTTATTCAACTAAAATCGAATGATTCTTTTATTTATTTTATAAAAACGCTTGAAAAACGAACGATGATAAATTTTAAATAGAAACTAGTGTAAACCAAACTATTCAGAGAAGAAAGTTCCTTTAGTACAAAGCAAATAAGATAGTTTTTTAGGGTTTATTACTCGTTGCCACTGACAGAATCGTAATCTAAACACCTTTGCTTATTAGAAATAATGATTACTAGGGTAGACTGCTTCCTAATTTACTATACTATTATTTCCCAAATGTGATTCTGCTGCGTTTTCTTTTGATAAAGAACAGTTGGAATGATCGATAGCTAAAAAAGCACCTCCAAATTAACGAGATAATTTGGAGGTGCTTTTTTATAGTCAATATTATAATCAATATTCTTCTCTCGGGGATAACGACGAAAATTTGTTGTATTCTTTGATAAACAGTAATTCTACTGTACCACGGGCACCACTACGGTTTTTTTCGATGATGACTTCAATGACATTGTCGTTTTTTGGTTCGTTATCCTCATTGTCTTCGCCACCTTCTCTTTCATAGTAATCATCTCGATATAAGAAGGCTACGATATCAGCATCTTGCTCAATGGAACCCGATTCACGGATATCACTTAATACAGGACGTTTATCTTGACGTTGTTCTACTCCACGGGAAAGCTGGGACAACGCAATAACTGGTACTTTTAATTCTTTGGCTAGCTTTTTTAATTGACGTGAAATATCAGATACTTCTTGTTGACGATTTTCTCTCCCGTTTCCTTCAATCAATTGCAAGTAGTCAATCAAGATCAATCCAAGATTTCCTTTTTCCTGCGCTAATTTTCGGCATTTGGCACGAATCTCAGAAATTTTTATTCCTGGAGTATCATCAATAAAGATATTTGCCCGTGACAAACTCCCCATTGCAACGATCAAATTAGACCACTCTTCTTCAGAAAGTTGACCGGTACGCAAATGGCTTGCTTCGATCGATCCTTCCGCACAAAGCATCCGATTGACAAGCGATTCAGCCCCCATTTCCAAACTAAAAATAGCAACTGAACGATCGGTTTTTGTCCCGACATTTTGAGCTATATTTAATGCGAAAGCTGTTTTCCCTACCGCAGGCCGAGCTGCTAGGATAATCAATTCCTCAGGTTGAAAACCTGCTGTCATTTTATCAAGTCCTTGATATCCAGTCGGTAATCCTGTGATTTCTTCATTATTTTGGGCCAGTTGGTCAATATTTTCAATGGTTGAGTTCAAGACTTCTGCAATAGATAGAAAGCCACTGCGGTTTCTTTTTTCTGATACTTCTAAAATACTGCGCTCGGCATCATCCAGAATCGACTGGACTTCTTCCCCTTGTTCAAACCCTTTTGTCACGATCCCAGTAGCTGTTTGGATCAGTGTGCGCAGCAATGATTTTTCTTCAACGATTTTCGCATAGTAGACGATATTTGCTGCAGTAGGTACTGCTAACGCTAAATCTGAAAGGTAGCTTAACCCACCAGCATCTTCTAATAAGTTCGCTTGCTCCAACCGATCTTTTACAGTCACTACATCTATTGCTTCATTACGGTCATTTAATTCGATCATTGTTTCAAAAATGATTTGATGTCCCCGACGATAAAAGTCTTTCGGTTCTATGTACTCCATGGCATCAATGATCGTTTCAGCATCTAAAAAAACCGATCCTAAAACCGCTTGTTCAGCTTCAATATTTTGCGGTGGAATTCGATCCTGCCACACTTCATTCATACATATCGCTCCTTGTCTTCAATTGCTTTATTTTACAAGAAAATCGTAAAAAAGTCACTTTAAAAAAGTGAGTGTAATGGTTGCTTATCTTTCGAAATCAATAAAAGAGACAGTCAATACCAAGAATAAGTACAAAAAATACATATGTAGATTCATCAAAATCTTAAACTAGCAAAAACTTTGAGAACGAAGATCCCTTGATAAAATGAAACAACTATAAAAAGTATATCAGTCAAGTGATCCTTTACGCTAGTACCAAACTAGCTATATGTTCAATAGGTTTTGTCATAATCGAAAAAAAAAAAAAGGAAACTTTTTTATTTTTTCCTATTTTTTCATTTTTGACAAAAAATAGATCACTTATGATTATTTAATACTATATACTATTGATTGTGCTAGAACTCATTACAGAAAACGTTTTCTAGTCCGCACAAAAAATTTTAGGAGGAAATGTGTTACGAAAAAAATGAAACTCGTTGCTATTTTATTGTCTTGTCTGTCTTTATTTGGATCTGTAGTACCAGGAGTAACACAAATCGTTGATGCAGCTGAGAAAACCGCTAGTGTACCAGCTGAAAACCATTTTCAACTAGATAAAGTCACGATTGTCGAATCCAATGAATTATACAAAAATTTTGTGCAAGAAGTGAATCGTCCAGAGATCAAACAACAGTTAATGAATCAGCCAGACTCAGCAGAAACAAAAGCTTTGATCCAGTCTCTTATCTTAAAATATGATGGCGCTGAAGTCCACTATGCTTATGGTGACAATACGTTCGCACGAGGACTTTACGATACTACCGGGTGGTCAGAAAAATTTGTGAATGGTGGTATCAACGATTATGCCACTAGTAAGACAGGATTAGCTAATTTAAGAGACTATTTAGGTTTTTGTTCTGTTGGTTTAGCAGTAAATGGTGCGGGTTATGGTGCTGTAATTGGTGGTGTGATTGGAGCTGTAGTTGGGACAATTATTGGTGCTGCAGTATTAGCCAAACGTTGCGATCAAGGTCAAAGTGATGTAAAAACAATGATTAGTAAAAATAGATCAAATGGAGGAGTGCGGATGACTTTAACAGCAGAATTTCCGATTTGCAGTTTAACGTCACAAACGCAGTGTAGTATATGAGACTGGGAACTTTATTAATTTATTCAACAATCCTTGTGATGATATTACTATTTTTGAAATATCGCAAGAAAAAATAATCTAAGCTTAAAGAGTCTAGGGCATGAACAAAAAAATCTGGTTAATGTCCCACTTTTTTGATCTAGGGTATTAAAAAGCACATAATCTTGTAAGAATAAAGTAGCTAAAATCAATCGAAAAGAAAGTATGCTTTCTATACCATCCTATCAAATATCTTTACCATTAAATGAAGAAAATCAGCCGGATTTTGACATGATTCATCAAAATCCGGCTGATTTTCTTTTTGAAAAGAACTCTCAATCTCTGCGATCATTTCTCAACAAGTCCTATTACAGAACCTGAAGAGACTGCTAACAGAAATGATTCGTGAGGTAGCTATTCTGCTACCACATGCACTTTGATCGTTGCAGTCACTTCATGATGCAATTTGACTGGTACGTTCGTGTAACCTAACGTACGGATTGGATTATTCAATTCGATTTTTCGTTTATCTAGTTTTACTTTGTATTGCTTGTTCAATCCTTCAGCAATTTGTTTTGAAGGGATTGAACCGAATAAACGTCCATCTTCACCCGCTTTGGCTTTCAGTTCGACAACCGTTTCTTCTTTTTCTAAAAATCCTTTTAGTTCTTTTGCTTCTTCTAAAATTTCAGCTTCTTGTTTTTCTTGTGCCTTTTTTTGTCCAGCTAATTGGCTAATACTACTTTTATTTGCTTCTTTTGCCAGATTATTTTTTAATAGGAAATTTTGTGCGTAACCATTCGGTACTTCTTTAACGTCACCTTTTTTTCCTTTACCTTTTACATCTTGTAAGAAAATGACTTTCATATCCATTACTCCTTATCATATAATTGATTCCTATTTTCTTTGATTGCAGCAAGTAAACGCTGTTTGGTTTCTTCTACTGTGACACCTTCCAATTGGGTCGCTGCATTGGTGAAATGACCGCCGCCGCCAAGAGACTCCATGATCACTTGAACATTGATCGTGCCCGAACTACGAGCACTGATCCCGACTAGCCCGTCCGTTCGTTTCGTGATGACAAAAGCCCCATTGATATTGATCATTGATAAGAGGGTGTCTGCCGTTTTCGCAGCGATCACACTATTATATTCCTTTTCATCTGTCCCAGCTGCTACGACAATATCTGAAGTTACATATTCGCTCTGTGCAATCAAATGGCTGATTTCCAAATAGGTTGCTAAATCTGAACTCAATAAATATTGTACTAGGGAAGCATCCGCACTACAAGACCTTAAATAACTTGCTACATCAAAAGTTCGTGCTGTTGTGCGTACATTAAAACTGTTCGTATCAACAGTCATGCCTGCCAATAACAACGTCGCTTCAAAACGATCTAAGCGATTCGTGCGATTGCTTTGATACTGAATTAGTTCTGTCACTAACTCTGAAGCAGAAGAAGCAGAAGATTCGATATACGTCAACAGCGGCTTACTTGGGAACTCCTCCCCACGTCGATGATGATCAATAATAACGATCTTATCAAATTGCTCATATAGGCTCTGAGAGATCGATAGCGAGGGTTTGTGGTAATCTACCATAACTAGCAGGTCTTCTTCTTTTTTAAGCTCCATCGCTTTTTTGGGCGAAATCAGCTGTGCTTCTAGTTCAGGGTGTTTATGAATTTCCTCTAAACATCGTTCTACGTCTGGAATAATCTCGTTTTCATCAAGTACGATATACGCTTTTTTTTGATTGAAACGAGCTAAGCAACTTACCCCAAATGCTGAACCAATGGCATCCATATCGGGGAATTTATGCCCCATGATAAATACATCACCAGTTTCAGTAAAAATCTTACGAAGCGCAGTACTCATTGCTCGTGACCGCACACGGGTTCGTTTGACTGACTTAGCTGATTTTCCTCCATAGTAAACAGGTTTTGCTCCCTCACGTAGTTCTTTCACGACAACTTGGTCGCCACCTCGAACTAGAGCAATGTCCAAATTATTTTGGGCTTCTCCCCCAATTTCATCTAACGAATCTTGCCCGTAAGCAATCCCCATACTTAGAGTAATTGGCAAATTTTGTCGCTCTGCTTCTGCACGTAAACGATCCAACAGATCAAATTTTTTGTCCATCATTTTTTTCAAATCAATCATTTGTGCGACAAAGAAAAAGCGTTCTGCAGTGATCCGCTTAAAAAAGACATGGTATTCATTCATCCAATCAGACACCATTGTAGTCACAAACGAATTGAGATAAGAAATTTCTTTGTCATCTAACTTATCGATAGCATCTGCATAATTATCAATTGATAAGATACCAATCACTGGTTGGCTGTTGGTTTGATGGAGCTTCAACAATTGATTTTGAGTGATATCGTTGAAATAAACGACCCCTTTTACTGTATCCATTTCAAATTGAAAGGTTCGATCTGCTAAATATACTTGTTTTTTCTTTTTCTCTTTTGCCGTAAAGAAAGCATCTAATAGTTCGTCCTCTGTTAAGCTGCTTTGATCTTTGATTTTTAAGGCGAGTGGGTTCAACCATTCAATTTTTTGGCTTGTTGGTTGGTACGCAATCACACCTACTGGCATCACTTCGGAGACATAAGCAAGATTGTTCTCAGCCACCGTTGAGGCTTGTTGGATTTTTTCACGATTTTTTATCATTAGCCATCGTTTTAATTTCAACCAATAACGTAAGCCAAAAAGGTTCATCAAAAGCACAACCAAAGCGCTAACAAAACGAAATGGCATAAATAATACAACCAGTACTTCAAGCAATAAAAATAAAAAAATGAAGAGAGGTCTAGGGGTTAAGTTTTCTTTTTCTTTTTCCATCTTCTTCCTCCCATAGTTGATTAGTTTAATTTTACCATAACTTCCCGTATTCAAGCGACTAAACAAATGCTTGATTATTTAACTGAAAATACTTTTCACTGTATTAAAAAAAATGGTAGAATAACTTGTTTTCAACTTTGAAATGACAGTTATCATCTAACCTCAAACCGAAATAAAGCAAATTATTACTACTTTGAATGTTCAAATGAGCAATTTATAAAAGACAAAGGAGCATTATATGAATAAAATGAACAAATTAAGCTTCCATCATATCGGTAAACCAATCGATCTGGAAGAAATCAAAGATCATCCAGAAACAAAGTATAGTCCTTTATTCGATATGTACTCACTGGATGTGAAAAATTCTTTATCTATGCCAATCGAACTCCATGCCTTTGGTCCCGATTGTCGTCTTGATCCAATCATTCAAAAAGAAGCTCATGTTGCTTTTACAGTCGATAACATTGAACTAGCATTGAAAGGACAAGAAATCATCATGCCTCTTTATCAACCTTTCGCAGACTACCGTTGTGCGATGATCTTAGTCAATCAGCAACCGATCGAGTTGATTGAGACCAGCTTGTCGGAAAGTCAGATTTGGGGAGATGGAATTTTTAAAGATAGTATTCTTTATCCCGAATCCTAAACGAAAATTGTGGGTGCTTTTCTCTATGATTCTTCTAAGTATAGATGACACTATCTTTTTTGGATAATAAAACATCTAAACAATCATTCTCAAAAAGTAAAAAACGAGGGAACGGTAGTAAAACCATTTCCTCGTTTCATTATTTCAATTAATCTTCACTTACGAAAGGTAGTAAGCCCATGATACGTGCGCGTTTGATAGCAACAGTAATTTTACGTTGGTTTTTAGCGCCTGTACCTGTTACACGACGTGGCAAGATTTTTCCACGTTCTGAGATAAATCTTTTTAGTAATTCAATATCTTTATAATCGATATATTCAATATGGTTAGCAGCAATATAGTCTACTTTACGACGTTTACGTCCGCCTCTTCTTTGTTGTGCCATTCTATTTCCCTCCTATCAAATTCGTTTAGAATGGTAAATCATCGTCTGAAATGTCGATCGTTGAACTTGAACCAAATGGATCAGAATTGTCACGATCAAAATCAGGCATACCGTTGGATGATTGAGATGTTTGATTATAGTTATTACTTCCGCCAAAATCATTTGTCGATTGACCAGAGCTTTGGTAACCGCCAGTTTGTTGACGATTTTCAGATGCAGCACGACTTTCCAATAATTGGAAGTTTTCAGCAACTACTTCTGTTACGTATACACGTTGTCCTTGCTGATTATCATAAGAACGAGTTTGGATACGTCCAGTAACTCCTAAAAGAGTCCCCTTACGAGCATAGTTTGCTAATGTCTCTGCTGATTTACGCCAAATCACACAATTAATAAAGTCAGCCTCACGATTGCCGTTTTGGCTAGTAAAATTACGATTAACAGCTAAAGTAAACGTTGCTACTGCAGTGCCACTTGATGTATATCGTAAATCCGGATCTTTAGTTAGACGTCCAACTAGTACAACATTATTAATCAAAAGATTCATCTCCTCTCATCGTTGTTCTATTGTTCCACATGAAACAATAAATTATGCTTCTTCTTTCACGATCATGTGACGAATGATATCGTCGTTGATTTTAGCAAGACGGTCAAATTCATTGACAGCAGTTGCTGATGATGGAGAAGACACTTTAACGATGTGATAGATACCTTCACGGTAACCGTTCATTTCATACGCTAAACGGCGTTTTTCCCAATCTTTAGATTCGATAACTTCAGCTCCGTTATCTTTCAAGATTGCATCGAAACGTTCGATTAAAGCAGTTTTTGCTTCTTCATCAATGTTTGGACGAATAATGTACATGATTTCATATTTCGTATTTTCCATTGATTTTCACCTCCCTATGGACTTTCGGCTCTTAGATTCCCAAGAGCAAGGAGAGTTTTCTAATAAATTAGACTACTCACAATCTTTAATTATACACGTATAGAGTGAAAAAAGCAATAAGCTGAAGGGAAAATAGTGTAGAAAGAAGTTTTTAATAAAATGTTTTACTACATGACTGCCGAAAGTTCTCTTTTTGAATCTCTTGAAAAACACGATCTCCTACAATAACAAAGTATAAAAACTACAAGAGCTATTCGTAGGTGGATTCTTTTTTATGTTGCAAAAGAATCCATAAACATAAAACAATAATAAGCCACAACCTCCGATAATCATTGTGTATCGGAGGTTGTGGCTTATTTTTACAAGCTTCCCATCGCTGAGACAAGCCCTGTTTTTTGACTATTCTTCTGTTTTATCTATTGTGGTATCTTCCACGGTCTCTGTTGGTGTCTCAGTTTCTTCTGTGCTTTCTGGCTCGACGGCCGCCATTGTCACAACCTTCGTATCAGCTTCCATTTTGATCAAACGTACGCCTAGTGTAGCACGTCCAGTTTGAGAAACAGTTGAGACATTGAAACGAATAATAACGCCTTTATCTGTGATCAGCATGATATCTTCTGTTCCAACAATCGTGGCTAGTCCAGCTAATGGACCATTTTTTTCAGTGATATTGGCTGTTTTGATCCCTTTACCGCCGCGACCTTTCACTGGATACTCTTTCACTTTCGTTCGTTTACCATAGCCTTTTTCAGTAATGATCAAGACTTCATGATTTTCATTCATCAAGGCAGCACCAATCACATAATCGTCTTCTCTTAAACGAATACCTCGAACTCCTGACGCTGTCCGTCCCATGTCCCGAACAGCTCCTTCCGCAAACGTTACCGAATAACCATCATGTGTACCAATGATAATGTTTGATTGACCATCTGTTAACAACACGTTGACTAATTCATCGTCTTCTTTTAAGCCAATCGCAATCAATCCATTACTGCGGATATTCGCAAAAGCAGTTACGGTGGTCCGTTTCACCGTTCCTTGACGAGTAGTGAAGAAGAGGTAATGTCCTTCTTGAGCTTCACCGGTGACTGCAATAATTGCTTGAATTTTTTCACTTGAATCGATCCCTAACAAGTTAATGATCGGGATTCCTTTCGCAGTTCGACCATATTCTGGAATTTCATATCCTTTGGCACGATAGACTTTCCCGTTATTGGTAAAGAACAGCAAGGTGTCATGTGTCGAACAAGAGACAAGGTTTTTGACGAAGTCATCGTTATGCACGCCCATTCCTTGTACACCACGTCCACCACGACGTTGTGCTCTAAATTCATTGTTCGCTAAACGTTTGATATACCCATTGTTCGTGAGTGTAATAACGATTTCTTCTTCTTCGATCAAGTCTTCATCTTCAAGACTTAAAACTTCACCCACTAGTAATTCTGTACGACGTTTGTCACCAAAACGTTGGTTTAATTCTGCTAACTCTGTTTTGATGATTTCGGTCACACGTTCTGGACGAGCAAGAATATCCGTTAAATCTTCGATCAATCGTAATAATTCTTGGTATTCATTTTCGATTTTCTCACGTTCTAAACCAGTTAGACGACGTAAACGCATATCTAAGATCGCTTGCGCTTGTCGATCAGATAATTCAAAACGATCAATCATCGTTGTTTTTGCTTCATCGTCAGATTTAGACCCACGGATAATTGCAATGATTTCATCAATATGGTCCAATGCGATCCGTAAACCTTCTAAAATGTGAGCTCGTGCTTCTGCCTTTTCTTTTTCAAAAATCGTTCGGCGAGTGATCACTTCACGCTGATGCTCTACATAGTTTTCAAGTATTTGTTTAAGACTCAGTACTTTAGGAACGCCTTTTTCAATGGCCAGCATATTGAAACCAAATGAATTTTGTAATGAAGTCAACTTATACAGGTTATTTAAAATAACCGAAGCACTTGCATCACGGCGGATATCGATAACGATCCGCATTCCTTCACGGGAAGACTCATCACGCAAATCCGTAATTCCTTCAATCCGTTTATCGCGGTGTAATTCAGAGATTCGTTCGATCAATTTTGCTTTATTGACCATATAAGGAAGTTCCGTTACGATAATTCGTTCTTTGCCATTAGGCATCTCCGTGATTTCTACTTTTGCTCGAACAGTTATTGAGCCTTTCCCCGTTTCGTAAGCACGGCGAATACCTGATTTACCCATCACGAGACCACCGGTTGGAAAATCGGGACCAGGTAAAACTTCCATCAATTCATTGGTTGTTACTTCTGGATTTTCCATCAATAGATCGATCGCTGCTACTACCTCAGATAAATTATGAGGGGGGATATTCGTCGCCATACCAACTGCGATCCCTGTTGTTCCGTTAACTAGCAGATTAGGAAAGCGTGCTGGAAGTACGACTGGTTCCCTTTCTGTATCGTCATAGTTACTTTGGAAATCTACAGTATTTTTATTGATATCCCGTAGCATCTCCGTGGCAATTTTACTCATACGTGCTTCAGTGTACCGCATCGCAGCTGCTCCATCACCATCGACAGAACCAAAGTTACCATGTCCATCCACTAGCATGTACCGATAACTAAATGGTTGTGCCATCCGTACCATGGATTCATAAATAGCACTGTCTCCATGGGGGTGATACTTACCCATAACATCCCCAACGATTCTGGCAGATTTTTTATGGGCTTTATCTGGGGTCACACCCAATTCGTTCATCCCGTATAAAATACGGCGATGAACAGGTTTTAACCCATCTCGAACATCCGGTAGTGCACGAGCAACAATAACACTCATCGCATAATCGATGAAGGAGTCTTTCATTTCGCTAGTTAGATTGACATCATGGATGTTCTCTCTGATTTCTTCACTCATCTTTTTTCCTCCTTCATGACTAAATATCTAAGTTTTTCACATAATGGGCATTTTCTTCAATGAATGCACGACGAGGTTCCACTCGATCACCCATTAACATTTCAAAAATTTGATCAGCTGCGATAGCATCATCCACACTAACACGAGCCATCATACGATTGCTAGGGTCCATCGTTGTTTCCCATAGTTGATGGTCATCCATTTCACCTAACCCTTTGTATCGTTGAACACTTGGTTTTGGTGTAGCTGGTAGAGAAGCAACTACTTGTTTCAAATCTTCTTCAGCGTTTTTACCGGGTTGTACATACGTGATTTTTTTCCCTTGTTTTACCCCGTATAGCGGCGGTTGTGCAATATAAACATATCCCGCTTCAACAATTGGGCGCATATAACGATAAAACAAGGTTAAGAGCAATGTTCGAATATGGGCACCATCGACATCGGCATCCGTCATAATCACTAATTTGTGGTAACGAGCTTTGGAAACATCGAAGTCTTCACCGAATCCTGTTCCCATAGCGGTAAATAAAGAGCGGATTTCTTCATTGGCTAGAATTTTATCCATACTTGCTTTTTCAACATTTAAGATTTTCCCACGAATCGGTAAAATTGCTTGAAATTCACGATTTCGCCCTTGTTTTGCTGAACCGCCAGCAGAATCTCCTTCGACGATGAACAATTCGCATTTTTCTGGATCATTACTTGAGCAATCCGCCAGTTTACCAGGCAAATTACTGATTTCTAATGCGCCTTTTCTTCTGGTTACTTCACGGGCACGTTTCGCTGCTAGACGTGCTTTAGAAGCCAACAATCCTTTTTCAATGATTTGTCGTCCAACACTTGGATTTTCTAACAAGAATTTCATGAAATGCTCGCTAAACAGACGATCTGTTACTGTCCGAACTTCAGAATTACCTAATTTTGTTTTGGTTTGCCCTTCAAATTGTGGATCTGGGTGTTTGATCGAAATTACTGCGGTCAGTCCTTCCCGCACATCTTCACCAGTTAAGTTATCATCATTTTCTTTCATCAATTTTTGTTTACGTGCATAGTCATTGATCACACGTGTCAACGCTGTCTTGAAGCCAGATTCATGCGTACCACCTTCATAAGTATGGATATTATTTGCAAAACTCATGATGTTGGAGTGGTAACCATCGGTATATTGCATGGAAACTTCTACCGTGATGTCTTGTTGTTCTCCTTCTAAATAAACTGGCTCTGGAAAAATGACCGTTTTATTTGCATTCAAATATTCCACATAGCTCTTGATCCCACCGTCATAATGGTACTCTTTTACTACTGGAGATTCTTCTCTCTTATCTTCAATCGAGATCTTCATTCCCCGGTTCAAGAATGCTAATTCGCGGATACGGGTCGCTAGCTTATTAAAATCAAA
This sequence comes from Enterococcus sp. C74, assembly GCF_040887125.1. Lineage (NCBI taxonomy): Bacteria > Bacillati > Bacillota > Bacilli > Lactobacillales > Enterococcaceae > Enterococcus > Enterococcus sp. C74. The sequence goes on from NZ_JBFOFA010000006.1 coordinate 155,144, forward strand.
AACTGTTGTTTCCGTAAAGATTTCTGGATCTGGTATAAAATGAACAGTTGTCCCGTTTCGATCGGTTTGTTCAATAATCTTCAGATCATCGACAACAGCACCACGACGATATTCCTGATAGTACACATTTCCATCTTTGTAGACTTTTACATCAAGCTGAGTGGAGAGCGCATTTACAACCGAAGAACCTACCCCGTGAAGACCACCAGATACTTTATAACCGCCTCCGCCGAATTTCCCACCAGCATGGAGTACCGTAAACACCGTTTCTACCGCTGGACGACCAGTTTTGGCTTGGATATCAACGGGGATACCTCGGCCATCATCGATGACAGTAATACTGTTATCTTTTTCAATTATTACTTGGATTTTCGTCGCAAATCCTGCTAGGACTTCATCGATAGAGTTATCAACGATTTCCCATACTAAGTGATGTAATCCTTCCGAACTTGTGGAGCCGATATACATACCAGGACGTTTTCGAACGGCTTCAAGTCCTTCAAGAACTTGGATCTGACTGGCATCATATTCTTTTGCACGTTCTACTAAACTTTTTTCATCTGTCATTTAGCCTTCTTCTCCTTTTATTTCCCCTTGCTGAACATAAAAAATCTCTGGTTCAACAGTCATTTTGTTTTTTACATGATCAAGTGTCGTTGTTGTTAAGAAAGTCTGTACCTTTCCTTCAATCGTTTCTAGTAAATGTAGTTGGCGATTATCATCTAGCTCACTCATTACATCATCAAGTAAAAGAATTGGATACTCCCCAGTTTCTTCTTTGATCAAATCAATTTCAGCCAACTTAACACTTAAAGCAGTGGTCCGCTGCTGTCCTTGAGAACCATACGTTTGCACGTTTTTTTGATTGACGAAAAAAGAAAGATCATCACGATGTGGTCCAATTGTCGTTGTTCCGCGAAACATATCTTTCTTTTTGTTTTGATTCAACAATTCTAAAAATTGTGTTTGGATCTCTTCTTGTGTTTGTGTACTTAAAGAAGAAAACGAGGTGACATATTCAATCTCTAATTGCTCTTTTTGATGGGTGATTTGTTGGTGCAATGTATTTGCCCAAAATTCCAGTCGTCGAACAAACTGTGCACGTGCTTTCAATACTTTACTTCCAAATTCAGCTAACTGTTCAGATAAAATATCTAAATAAAGTAAATCTGTTTGTTTTTTTTCATTCAGTTGTTTCAAATATTGATTTCTTTGTTTTAGGATACCTTGATATTGAACCAAATCGTAAAGATAGATCGGATTGATCTGTCCTAACTCCATATCAAGAAATTTTCGCCTGATCTGCGGACTACCCTTTACTAATGAAAGGTCTTCAGGTGCAAATAAAATGACATTTAATTGACCAACATAGCTACTTAATTTTTTTTGTTCGATATGATTGATCTTTGTTTTGCGTCCCTTTTTTGAAAGAAGGATCTCCAAAGGAATCTTAGAGATTCCTTTTGTCACTTCGCCCTGGATCAGTGCTTGCTCGCCTTGCCATCCGATCAATTCTTGCTCACTGCTGGTACGGTGACTTCTCGTCATAGCCAAAACATAAATACTTTCCAAAAGATTCGTCTTACCTTGGGCATTTTCTCCTAAAAAAATGACAAGGTTTTTAGTAAACGTAATCTTTAATTCCTGATAGTTTCGATAATTTTTTAGATACAGCTTATTCAGCCTCATTATCGTTTATTCCTTTTTTTACCATAAAAAAAGTTCCCACTTCTGGAACTTCAACCATCATGCCGGGATAAAGTTTTCGTCCACGACGATTCTCTGGTTCGCCGTCTACCAAGACAGTGTTTTCAGCTAAATACCATTTTGCTTGTCCACCACTGCTAATTACTGTGACTTCTTTTAGCATTTGACCCAACGTCATAAACTCTGTTTTTAGAATGACTTGTTGTTTCAATGTTCATCCCTCATTTTCATTAATAAATGTATACTCTATTATACCTTTTTTTAGGCAATAAAACAAATTTATCCATATATTTTTCCATATAAGACGATTTAAGCGAAAAAAGGTGTTTTAAACAAAAATAAACAAAAAGCCTTAAAAGTGATTTTATGGCTTTTTGTTTATTTTTTGTTTTTTTCATTACTTTTTCAAAATGATATATAGATTAGTTCGTACGTACTGGTGTGATTAACTGGATAAATTGAACACCATCTTCTGTTGGTTCTAATGTAAACGGACGAATAGAAGAAATAAATTTCACTTTGATACTCATATCACCAAACGCACGTAACGCAGCTTTCATGTAATCAGGGTTAAAGGAAATATCCAAAGGATCCCCACTACTTGCCACATAATTCAGACTTTCTTCTACTTTTCCGATTTCAGGTGAGTTTCCATATAGAATCACCGCATCTGATTGGATGGATAAACGAACGATATTATTACGTCCTTCATGAGAAAGTAATGAGGCACGTTCAATCGCTGCAAGGAAACTTGGAACAGAAAATTCTACTTCTGTGTTGAAGCTTGAAGGAATCAACCGATTCGTATCGGGGTAGTTTCCTTCCAACAGACGGGAATAAAAATACATGTTTTCTGTTTTAAAGAGTACTTGGTTTTCCATGATACTGATCTCAACGATTTCTTCTTCATTTGTCAATGAACGAGATAATTCAGTCAGACTTTTACCAGGAATCACGATATCAAAATGATCAGCTGCTTGTTCAACTGGAATCACTCGTTGGCTTAGACGGTGGGAATCAGTTGCGACAGCCAAAAGAGAATTTCCTTTTAAAATAAAATGGACCCCTGTTAGAATTGGACGACTTTCATGTTGTGAGACAGCGAATACTGTTTCATTGATCAATTTCGTTAAGACATGTACCGGTAATTTCATTTGATTATGGCTTTCAACGACAGGTAAATGAGGGTAATTATCTGCATCTAACCCATTTACTAAGAAGTTGGCTTTTCCTGAAGTAATGGCTACTTGTTTATTCTCTAAGACTTCAAGAGTAAAGGTGTCTTCTGGTAAGCGACGGATAATTTCACTAAAGAAACGAGCTTGTAACACAATTGCTCCAGTTGATTCAATTTGCATTTGGGCTTTTTCATTTTCAACAGATAAAAAAGTTTCAATAGAAATATCTGCATTACTCCCAGTTAGCGTTAATCCTTCTTGAGTCAAAGTAATTTTGACTCCAGTCAAGATTGGAATAGTGGTTTTACTTGAAATAGCACGTTGAACAGTTTGCAATTCTTGCATAAAACTTGCTCGATTTAAAGTTACTTTCATGTTGTGTCTCCTTTAAGCGTTTATTTATTATTAGTTAATATATAAATAATAAAAGTATTAGGTACTGTTGATTCTGTGGAAAACTAAAAAAATGCAAGAAATAAAAGAAAAAACAGCTGTGGAAAATCTGTGCATAACTTTTAGGCTTTTTTTGATTTTATCCACAAGGCGTTTTTTCGTGTTTCAAAGTTAATTTAATAAGAAATTTTTGATTTCGGATACTTCATTTTGCATGCTGACACTTGATTCCATTAATTGCTGGATTTTTTCGTGAGCATGAATCACTGTTGTATGGTCTTTCCCACCAAATTCAGCACCAATTTTTGGTAAAGAACTATCCGTTAGCTCTCTTGCTAAGTACATAGCGATTTGTCTCGGTACAACGATTGATTTGACACGTTTTTTTCCTTTTAGGTCTTTTAACTGAATATGATAATATTTCGCGACTTCTTCTTGGATCTGTAAGATAGATAATTGCGGATGACCTTTACCAGATTTTAGTGTTTTCAGTGCATCTGCAGCTAAACTAGTTGAGATATCTTCACTATTCATCGCAGCAAATGCTTGAACGCGAACGAGTGCTCCTTCTAATTCACGGATGTTTGAATCAATTTGTCCGGCAATGTAACTCAAGGTATCATCGGGTATTTCCAAACGTTCGGCTGCTGCTTTTTTACGTAAAATCGCAGTTCTCGTTTCTAAATCGGGTGGTGTGATATCAACTGACAATCCCCACGCAAAACGTGAAACCAAACGTTCTTGTAATTTTGGAATCTCATTTGGTAAACGATCACTCGTCAATACAATTTGTTTTCCTTCATTGTAGAGTGCATTGAAAGTATGGAAAAATTCTTCCTGTGTTGCTTCTTTTTCAGCAAAGAATTGAATATCATCGACCAACAAAAGATCGACGTTTCGGTATTCTTGGCGAAATTCCTCTGCAGTTTTATTTTGGATCGAGTTAATAAAGTCATTGGCAAATGTTTCACTACTAACGTATTTGACCTTTGCATCAGGCTCGCTTAACAACATTTGATGTCCGATAGCATGCATCAAATGGGTTTTACCAAGGCCGACACCACCATAAAAGAACAAAGGATTATAAATGGAACCAGGGTCTTCTGCAACGACTAAAGCTGCCGCATGAGCCATTTGGTTTCCTTTACCGATAACGAAGGTATCAAATGTATATTTTGGGTTCAACATCGCCTTCTTTATTGGATTTGCAACAGGTATTTTAGGACTTTTGATTTCTTCGACGACTTCTTGCTCCACCTCTTCACCAGTTACAAACCTTGGAATGATCTCTTTTCCAGTTAGCATGTAACCAACTTCAACAATTTTGGTTGTTAGATTCTTTTCCCAATATTCTTTATGAATTTTACTTGGTACTTCGACGACTAATTGACTCTGATCCAATGAACGTGGATGAGCGGTTTCGATCCAAGTATTATAGCTCGCAGGTGAGAGATCCTTTTGATAAGTTGTTTTTAATTCGTTCCATAAAGCATCGAGGGATACCATATAAGGCTTCCTCCTTCATTAAAAAGTGAATAACTAGTACTAATTTATCATTTTTTCATATAGTTTTCCACAGAAAGAGCAGAAAAAATTTTTTATTTGAGATTATCCACAAAATTAAGAGAGAAAAAAACAAAAAAATCACAACGAGGAAAAATACTTATCCACATCACTAATCAACAGGTGGATAAGTGTGTTTTAAAGACAGAAATCCCAGGTAGGTTGTGGATAAAAAATCTTTGTTTATCAAGGAGTTAAGCATTCAATTCACAGATAAATGACTGTTTGTGGATTACTTTTTTTACAGGTGTTTATTCTGTGTAAAAAACCCTAAAAAATAATTGTGGATAAATCTTGTGTATAACTTTTTCCACAAACGAATCACACGAAAAAAAACTAAACTGTGGAAAAATAGAATGCATTAATCCAGAAGTTTCCTTGCATTTTATATTGACAAATTACCTTGATTGTCGTTATACTATCAAAGTATGTCTGTGTTTTAACAGTAGATAAGAAATTTTGGAGGTGGAATACATGAAAAGAACATACCAACCAAATAAACGTAAACGTCAAAAAGTTCACGGATTCCGTAAACGTATGAGTACTAAAAATGGCCGTCGTGTTTTAGCAAGCCGTCGCCGTAAAGGAAGAAAAGTTCTTTCAGCTTAAGCCACTGGGGTTTCAGTGGTTTTTTTTATGCCCTTTTTTAGGGAAAAGCTGAAAGAATAAAGAGAAATATGTTATGATTATGGACGTAAGTGAAAGATAGAAAAGGAAAGAAAACGAATGAGAAAAGCGTATCGAGTCAAAAAAGAACGAGAGTTTCAAAACGTATTCCATACAGGAACGTCATTTGCTAATCGTAAATTTGTCGTTTACCGCTTAGAAAAAAAAGACCAGCCACATTTTCGTGTCGGGCTTTCAGTAGGTAAAAAAGTGGGCAATGCAGTATGTCGCAATGAGGTAAAACGTAAGATTCGGGCGGCGGTCTATTCTGTAAAAGAACAGATCGATCCGGAATTGGATTTTATCGTGATTGCAAGACCAAGTGTCAAGGGACTAACTTACGATGAGATTCGTTCCAATCTAGTCCATGTCTTAAAACTTGCAAAAATAATCGATAGAGAGGAAAAGAGTAAGTGAAGAAATACAAACGTTTACTTTTGATGGCAGGCATTATCAGTCTAGTCGTTGTCTTATCCGGTTGTGGAACTGGAGAAGTAAGTGCACAAAGCACAGGAATTTGGGATCGCTACATCGTTTATTATTTTGCAGAAGCGATCAAGGCATTGTCATTTGGCAATGCAGGGATTGGGATTATTTTATTCACTTTGATCATTCGTGTGATCTTGATGCCGTTGATGCATTTTCAAACCAAGAGTATGCGAAAAACCCAAGAACTTCAACCAAAATTAAAAGCACTACAACAAGAATATAGTTCAAAAGATCCTGAGACACAAAGTAAGTTACGTGAAGCGCAACAACGTTTATATGCGGAAAATAATGTGAACCCATATGCTGGTTGTTTACCGTTGTTAGTACAGATGCCGATTTTGATGGCGTTATGGCAATCGATTTCACGTGTGCCTGAATTAAAACAAGGAAACTTTTTATGGTTAAATCTAGGAACAGCAGATCCAACCTTTATTTTACCGATCCTTGCTGCGGTATTTACTTTTGCAAGTACGTATCTAAGTAGCATGAGTCAAATTGAATCAAATGCATCAATGAAGATCATGAATTTTGTGATGCCTGTGATGATCTTAGTTATGGGGGTCAACTTAGCAAGTGGTCTTTCATTATATTGGGTAATATCTAATGCTTTCCAAGTCGTTCAAACATTACTAATCAATAATCCATTTAAGATTAGAAAAGAGCGAGAAGAAGAAGCTCAACGTATTCGTGAAAAAGAACGTGCGTTGAAAAAAGCCATGAGTCCGAAGAAAAAACGTAAAAAATAAGGGAGGGAATGCTAATGCCGATTTATGAAGCTGCGACAATTGATGAAGCAATCCAACTTGGTTTAAACGATTTAGGATTGGATAAAGAGCAAGTTGAAATTGAGATACTAGATGAAGGTAAGAAAGGATTTCTGGGGATCGGGCGTAAGAATGCTCGTCTTAAGATCGAACCTTCAATTAGTGAAACTGTTTCAGAAGCAATTGAAGAAACGGTAGAAGAAGTTTTAGAAGAACCTTTAGAAAAAACGATAGAAGAAACTGAAACCATTGAAGTCTTCACAGAAGACCAACCAGAAGAAGTAGAAACCAGTGAATTAGGCGATGAAGCAGCTTTAACGGAATTAGCAGTCTATCTCACGGATATTACCAAGCAATTAGATGCGCCAGCTTTAGTAAAAATGACCCGCGAAGCAAATACCGTCGTTTTTCAATTAGATACACAAAAACAAGGGATTTTAATTGGCAAACACGGCAAAACATTAAATGCGTTACAGTATTTAGCCCAAGTTTTCATTCACCGTATTGCTAAAAATAAACTATCTGTAGTAGTAAACGTTGGTAATTATCGTGAAAAAAGACAAGAAATCATTCAACGCTTAGCAGATCGTACTGCCGAAAAAGCAATTAAATCCGGTCAACCAGTCTTCTTAGAACCAATGCCGGCATTTGAGAGAAAACAAATCCATGCGGCATTAAGCAAGAATGAATATGTGAAAACTCATTCTGAAGGAGACGAGCCTTATCGTTATCTAGTAGTAGAACCTGTAAAAAAACGATTATAAACACTAAAAGAGTTTGCTTCATTAACAAATGCTTGTTAATGAAATAATGCTTGATAAATAAGAGAAGTTTAAATCAATGAAGTAGCGAAAAAGTAAACTGATTCCTTTTTCGCTACTTTATTTTTGTTGTGTTTTGCAAGAAATCTTTTTTTCTCTGTTTTCTAAAAAAAAGTTTCTTTCTCCAAAATAATCTATGTTACTGTGAATACGACTGGGGGAAAAGGAAGGGGAAAAGGAAGGGAAAAATGGAAGAGAAAAAAAGAAAAAAAATGATAAAAGATATCGAAAAAGCTCGTGAAAAATATGTAAAAAATGAACAAAAGTATATTGCAGAAATGTCGCATGTCTTTAATCAAAAATGGAATTGGACTTCCAATATGCTGGATAATGAGGCTGGAGTAAAATATGATAACCTTATAGAGTATATGTATTTGTATAAAAAGGTAGTTGAAAAAAATCCTGAACAGTTTACAGAAAATGGTAGAGAACGAAAGAACTTAATAAACTCTTTAAACGGTAGTATAGGATGTAGTTACGATAACAAATATTTTAAGCCATGCATGAAAGACTTGGTAAATAATGATCCGGATAGTTTTTTAGTTATACCAATCATGTATAACCTAAGAACAGGCGATGTTCATAGTGTCAGCCTGCTTATTCAAAAAGAAGACAATAAAATTAAAGTGCGCGTTTGTAATAAAGGAGGTCAACTTGTACCTAATGAGGCGCCAAATGTTGATGGAAAAATTTCTCTTGAGCATTTAAATAAAATAGCGTCGTTTTATCAATGGGAAAACTGGAATGATTTTTCCGATAAAGAGAAATTAGACCTTTGGAAAGGCGTTAGTAAGGAGGATAAAGCAGAATTTGTAGAGAGTTTCGCAGCAGTAGAAAAATTGTGGGTAGATCTGGATACCAAACAATTAAAATCAATCTATGTATATGAGTTTGAAGAATCAAAAGAAAACATAGAAGCCATTTCAAAAGCTGTTCGTATAGGAAGATATGCTCCCAAATGGCGAGATTTTTTCAGTTTGTCCCGAAAAGAAGGTGTGAGCTTTGGAAGCTTTTTCCAAGATAAATATATGTTGTTTTTTCATAAGACAACAGAATTTCCGTTAAAAGAGCTTCATCATCATGCATCAGAATGTAAGTTTGAAAATTATGTTGCAAGGTCACAAATGACAGGGGCATGTATCGTAAAAAATATAGGATTAGCATTCAAATATACACTAGGTTATAAAACTAAGGCAATTATTAAAGACAAAGAGTATGATCAATGTAAACAAATTGAGGGTATGGATGAAATGCTGCTAAAAGTTGCTAAAGATGAGGTCAAGAACCAGAGTTATAGTGATTTACTTGATCAGAATTACGCGTTTTTTCTTAAAAATAAAAAAGAATTGGCGCAAGAGACGCCAAGAATGAAAATAGTAAAAAAAGAGTTGTTAATAGATGTTGTAAATGAAGCTGGAGAAAAAGTTGGAGACGTGCTTACAAACCAGTTTCTTATAAATCAGGAAGATGTTAAAAACGAGTTACATAATAGAAAAACGGGTGAAGAATACCTGAGAAAAGTTGCTGCTGTAAATAAAAATGAATCAAAATCTAGTCCTGAAGCTAAGAAAAGAATTAATACTATAAATAAAAAAGTTTCAAAAAAGAAAAAAACAGAAAGACCAAACTCTGGATTGGAAAGATTAAGCTCTGGAATGGAAAGATTAAGCTCTGGAATGGAAAGATAGAGGTAAACCCTCCTGAATAGGGATAAAATAAATGTCTTTTTATCCTATAGTTGAAAATTCATTCAATCATACATAGAAGATCAGTTATATTGAGAAAAACAAAATTTAATGGTTGATATGCGTGGTTCTTTTTAGGAATCACATTGACAAACTTTTTTAAACAAAGTATATTTTATTAGAAATCATTCTTATCGGAGTATACGATGCTTAAGTAGTCTTACTTTGATAGAAAAAGCACATGGAGGTTAGCCTTCGTGTGTTTTTTTGTAGAACTGAGATGAGATAGCGATTTGTTTTGAATGGCTATTTTTTATGTTGAATAGTCGTGAAAAGGATCGCGACGATACAAAGGATGAAATAAAAAGAATGTACAATATCCTCAAATCAGAATGAATGTATAAATGAAAAAAATTTTTACGATATTGTAAAAAAGCAGAAGTTGTCAGAGTTCTCTATTTTCAATACTTGTGTCTTGTAACTAAATATGATAACCTATGTTCAGAATTTAATCATGGACAAGCAGTCAAAGTGCGAAGTTCACCATTTATTGTAAAGGGTGAAGTGGGCACTTTTTTTGTGCGTAAAATTAAAAAGGGAGTGAAAAAATGGCTGAAATTACTTTAGAATTTGATACGATTGCTGCAATTTCTACCCCACCAGGAGAAGGAGCGATCAGTATTGTTCGACTTAGTGGAGACCAAGCGGTAGCTTTAGCAGATAAAGTCTATCGTTGTGGCAAGAAAAGCTTATTGGAAGTACCTAGTCATACGATTCATTATGGGCATATTACTGATCCGAAGAATGAACAGATCATTGATGAAGTGATGGTTTCTGTTATGTTAGCACCTAAAACATTTACTCGTGAAGATGTCGTTGAAATCAATTGTCATGGTGGGATCGTAGTCGTAAATCAAATTTTACAACTGCTATTACGAGAAGGAGCAAGACTAGCTGAACCTGGAGAATTTACAAAAAGAGCTTTCTTAAATGGTCGTGTAGATCTTTCTCAAGCAGAAGCCGTGATGGATTTAATTCGGGCGAAAACGGACAAAGCAATGGGCTTAGCTTTAAATCAATTAGATGGCAATCTTTCTTCGTTGATTCGTTCATTAAGACAAGAGATCTTAGAAACATTAGCACAAGTAGAAGTCAATATCGATTATCCTGAATACGATGATGTGGAAGAATTGACTACACGATTATTGCTTGAAAAAGCGACGATGATCCAACAAAGGATCCAAGCTTTACTTGCTACATCGAAACAAGGAAAAGTCTTGCGTGAAGGATTAAGTACAGCTATCATCGGTCGTCCAAATGTCGGAAAATCAAGCTTGTTGAATCACTTATTGCGAGAAGAAAAAGCAATTGTAACAGATATTGCGGGAACGACACGAGATGTCATCGAAGAATACGTGAACGTTCGTGGTGTACCATTGAAATTAATTGATACAGCTGGAATCCGCGAAACAGAAGATCTCGTTGAACAGATTGGGGTAGAAAGAAGTCGAAAAGCATTATCTGAATCGGATTTGATTTTATTGGTTTTGAATCAAAGTGAGCCACTGACCAGAGAAGACGAGCAGCTTTTAGAAGCTACTAAGGGTTTGAAACGGATTGTACTTTTAAATAAAACAGATTTGCCGCAAAAGTTAGAAAAAGAAGAACTTAATCAATGGTTAGAAGATGAACCGGTGTTTGCCGTTTCTGTGGCTAAAAATGATGGTTTAGATCAATTAGAAACAGCTATCGCTGACTTATTCTTTGGTGGGCAAACCGGTGAAAGAGATGCTACGTATGTATCAAATACCAGACATATTGCTCTACTTGAAAAAGCATCAATTTCATTAGCAGAAGTAGTTGCTGGGATTGAAGCAGGTATGCCTGTCGATCTTGTTCAAATCGATATGACACGCTGTTGGGACTACTTAGGGGAAGTCGTTGGAGACAGTGTACAAGATGAATTAATCACTCAATTATTCAGTCAATTCTGTTTAGGAAAATAAAAGGAGGAAATGTACTTGAATCATTATCAAGCAGATACTTATGACGTCATCGTTGTAGGGGCAGGACATGCTGGTTCAGAAGCAGCGTTGGCTGCAGCCAGAATGGGCTCCAAAACGTTATTACTAACTATCAACCTAGACATGGTGGCGTTCATGCCATGTAACCCTTCAGTTGGAGGACCAGCAAAAGGTGTCGTAGTGAGGGAAATCGATGCCCTTGGTGGCGAAATGGGTAAAAATATCGATAAAACGTACATTCAAATGAGAATGTTAAACACAGGAAAAGGGCCTGCTGTGCGTGCTTTAAGAGCGCAAGCAGACAAGCATGCTTATTCCGCAGAAATGAAGCATACGATAGAAAAAGAACCTAATTTGACGTTGCGCCAAGGAATCGTCGAAGAATTAATCGTCGAAGAGGGTGTTTGTCGAGGCGTGGTGACATCAACTGGCGCTTGCTACCAAGCAAAAGCTGTCGTCATTACTGCTGGCACAGCTTTAAGAGGTGAAATCATCATCGGAGAATTGAAGTATTCATCTGGACCCAATAATTCACAACCTTCTGTTGGATTAGCTAATAATCTAAAAGAATTGGGTTTTGCGATTGATCGTTTCAAAACAGGGACACCTCCTCGGGTTAAATCAAGTACGATTGATTATTCAGTGACCGAAGAGCAACCTGGCGATAAAGAACCAAATCATTTTAGTTTTAGCACACCAGATAGTGCATACAACTTAGAACAAGAATCTTGCTGGTTGACTTATACCGGTGAAACGACTCATAAAATCATACGTGATAACTTGCATCGTGCACCGATGTTTACTGGAATCGTTGAAGGTGTGGGCGCTCGCTATTGTCCATCGATTGAAGATAAGATCGTACGTTTTGCAGATAAACCAAGACATCAATTGTTTTTAGAACCAGAAGGCTTGCATACGGAAGAAGTATACGTTCAAGGATTATCGACTTCATTACCAGAAGATGTCCAAGTGGATATGCTACACTCTATCGCAGGACTGGAAAAAGTTGAAATGATGCGTACGGGATATGCGATCGAATATGACGTTGTCGAACCCCATCAATTACGTCCAACGCTCGAAACGAAAGTCATCGAAAACCTTTATACTGCAGGTCAAACGAATGGGACTAGTGGTTATGAAGAAGCAGCGGGCCAAGGGCTGATTGCTGGAATCAATGCAGCGCTCAAAGTCCAAGGAAAAGAGCCTTTGATCATCAAACGCAGTGACGGTTATATTGGTGTTATGATTGATGACCTAGTGACTAAAGGAACCAATGAACCTTATCGCTTGCTCACTTCACGTGCTGAATATCGTTTATTATTGCGTCATGACAATGCAGATCTACGTTTGACGGAGATGGGACACCAAGTAGGTTTAGTCAAAGAAGACCAATACCAAGCTTATCTGAAAAAGAAAGCTGCTGTTGAAGCAGAAATTAAACGTTTGATGACTGTCCGGATCAAACCGACAGAAGAAGTCCAAGCATTTTTGGCAACTATCAATGCTGCGCCATTAAAAGACGGGGTTTTAGCGAGTGACTTTTTGAAGCGACCTGAAATTAGCTACAGCGATTTAATGTTGTTTATTCCGGAAAATGAAGCATTGACAGCGAAAGAAATTGAACAAGTTGAAATTCAGATCAAGTACGAAGGATACATTAAAAAAGCACTTGAAAAAGTAGAAAAATTAAAACGAATGGAAGCCAAAAAAATACCAGAAAATATCGACTACGCAGCAATTAATGGATTGGCTACAGAAGCAAAACAAAAACTACAAAAAATCCAACCAGAAACCATTGCTCAAGCTAGCCGTATCAGTGGTGTAAACCCCGCTGATCTAAGTATTTTGATGGTCTACATCGAACAAGGGAAGATTGCGAAAGTGGAAAACCTCTGATTTACGGTTTTCCAGAAGTAGCTACATTGGAAAATTAGCCGAAGATTTCAAAAAATAGGAGGAACTATTTTTTGATTCTCCGGCTTATTTCTTAGAGCTAGATACTCCTGTTGGAATCTCTAGAAGATAGTTTTTTCGTCTTTTTAGCAACGATACCAGTAAAGAGAAATCTTAGCACCATCAATGGACAGGAAGTATTTTGCTTTTTGTCCATTTTTTGATGGCGTAAATCTCCTTTTTTCAGGACACAATTCAATTGGATAGGTTGAGCTAGAATTGATGGGAAATTACCTCGTAAGTCTCGAGTCCCTCCTATTTATAGATTGAGCCAAAAATTTGAGAAGTATCAAGTAGGTAACAATCAATAGCAAAAACTAGTGTTTGTGTTTTCTGTCAATTTCTGGAAATTCTTTCTTATTTCTCGATGTTAAACACTTTTGTCTCAACCCCCACTTAATTTTTTATGAAAAATAAAGAAATTGTTGTTATACTAAATGATGTTGATAGAAACGAGAGCGAAACATTGGAGCCTCAACATCTAAATAAAGATAGAAGAAAGGAGCGATTGGTTGTTCAAAACTTATTTTCGTTTTAATAAGATTCAAGATAACCCATTTCGTATCATGAACCTTATGCTATTGATTTTTATCGTACTATGGTTAGGATACATAAACCAGAATTTCTTGATTTCAAGTTTTTCTTCATTAGGGATCTTTACTTTTTTCTATTATCAAAATATACCCATGAAACATTTAATTAAGCGCATGTTTTTCATTGGTTGTGGACTTTTATTTGCCTTTGTATTAGGAATGTTATCAACCTATGTTTTATGGTTGGAACCTTTTGCTGTAGCTGTAGTGGCTTTTGCCAGCCGGTTTATTTTGCGGTTGTTCCATATTTCAAAACCAGGTGGCTTATTTTTTGCGATGCTTTCGGCGATGGGAACAAGTATGCAGTTACCGATTGATCATTTGCCAATGGTTTCTCTTTATTTTTTCATGGGGGTCATGTTTTCATTGATCGCTGCAGTTATCACCAAGTTACTTGATTCACGTCCAGAACAAGCCATTGAACAAATCTCTTTAAAAGAGAGATTCCAAGAAGAACCGTTAGTGATTATTGATTCTGTTTTCTACAGTGTTGCTTTATTTCTTTCCGTCTATATTAGTCACGGATTGCAGTTGCACAATCCTTACTGGTTAACTCTTTCTTGTGCTTCTATTCTTTTAGCTGAGAATTTGGATGCAATGAAACATCGGCAAGTACAATATTTGATTGGTTCCATGGGGGGCTTATGTGTGTCGGCTGTTTTATCCTTTGTACCATTTACTCAGTTACAAACGATTTTTCTGATCACTTTTCTTTACGGTATCTCACAATTTTTGGTTGCTAGAAATTATGCGGTTGCCAACATTTTTCTTAATCCGATGGCACTGATGTTATCGACACTAATTCGTGGGGCATACTTGATATCCTTGATCGAATATCGCTTTTTGGGAATCGTTATCGGAAGTTTTATTGGTTTAGGTGCTGCATGGGTCATGACCGTTGGGTTACAGCACTATCTCAATGTTGTGCGGAGAAAATTAGAGACAAAATAATAAATAAAAGTATATACAAAAAAAAAGCCAGTTCGTTTTTGAAGTGAGGATCAAAGACGAGCTGATTTTTTTAACCCATACATTTGATATGTGTTCATTTTTTGTTTAAATTTGAATAAAAAATCAACTAGCGTTAAAAATTATAGATAACCTAGTTAAGGCATTTATTTTTTTTTAATTACTTACATATAGAAGGATGTGTACTTCCTAGTGCTTCCTTTTTAATTTTTTAAAACCTCCTATAAATTTACCGGTAGAAAGATTGCAACTCGATTCATTTTGCGTTAAAGTAAAAAGAGATTTCGTGAAACAATTGCTGTTTCACAATGAAAGGATTAATTATGACACCAGAAGAATTTCGTCAAGCATTGGCAGATAAAGACATCCATTTATCTGATCAACAAATGAGTCAATTTGAACGTTACTATCAGTGGTTAGTTGAGTGGAACGAAAAAATGAATTTAACAGCCATCACGGAAAAAAATGACGTTTATTTGAAGCATTTCTATGATTCATTAACGTTAGCTTTTGAGGTGGACTTTTCTCAGCCTCTTTCACTTTGCGACGTAGGTTCAGGCGCAGGTTTTCCGAGTATCCCACTGAAAATTGCGTTTCCTAACTTACAGATCACGATCGTTGATTCACTGAATAAACGAATCAATTTTTTAACGGAATTAACAAAAGAACTTGGTATCACAGCGGCACTTCATCACGATCGTGCCGAGACATTTGGTCAAAATCCTCAATTCCGAGCTTCATTTGACTTAGTGACTGCTCGCGCTGTGGCAAGATTGAATGTTTTAGCAGAACTGTGTTTGCCTCTAGTGAAACAAGAAGGATACTTTTATGCGCTGAAAGCTGCAAAAAGCGAAGAAGAACTAATAGAAGCCAAGCATGCGATCGCAATCTTAGGGGGAAAGTTTATCAAAGAAGATGCGATAGAATTACCGAAAATATCTGACAAGCGACATATTTTGGTAATCCAAAAGAAGAAAGTCACCCCGAAAAAATACCCAAGAAAACCTGGTATGCCAAATAAGCAACCAATCAAGTAGGAGGAGAAGAGATGGCACAAATAATATCTGTTGCAAACCAAAAAGGTGGCGTAGGTAAAACGACGACCACTGTTAACTTAGGTGCTTGCTTAGCTAGTCTTGGTAAAAGAGTCTTGTTAGTGGATATGGATGCACAAGGCAATGCCACAAGTGGTGTCGGTATTCGAAAACCAGATGTTACTCAAGATATTTATGATGTCTTAGTCAATGAGCTACCGATTGCCGAAGCAACTCTTGTTACCGAACATGAAAATTTGAGTATTGTGCCTGCCACTCTTCAATTAGCAGGAGCAGAAATCGAATTAACTTCAATGATGGCCAGAGAGTCTCGCTTGAAAGGTTCTTTAGCCGAAGTGAACGATCAATATGATTATATTCTGATTGATTGCCCACCTTCATTAGGTCATTTGACTATTAATTCATTTACAGCTAGCGATTCTATTCTGATCCCAGTGCAATGTGAATATTATGCATTAGAAGGATTGAGTCAATTACTCAATACAGTTCGTTTAGTTCAAAAGCATTTCAATCCAGAATTGGAGATTGAAGGCGTCTTACTTACAATGTATGATGCACGTACGAACTTAGGAAATGAAGTCGTGGAAGAAGTCCGAAAGTATTTCCGTGAGAAGGTCTATGAAACGATTATTCCAAGAAATATTCGTCTTTCAGAAGCACCAAGTCATGGAATGCCGATCATTGATTATGATCCACGTTCTAGAGGAGCTGAAGTTTACCAAGCATTGGCAAAGGAAGTGGTTAACCGTGAAGAAAAGTAAAGGATTAGGACGAGGGATCGATGCGTTATTTCAAGATTTAGAGAATTTAGAAACTGTGGATGTTGAAGATGAAACAGTTGTACAATTACCACTAAACGAATTACGCCCTAACCCTTATCAACCACGTAAAACATTTGAAGAAGTCTCGCTTCAAGAATTGGCAAACTCCATTGAGCAATCAGGCGTGTTTCAACCGATTATCGTCCGTCGTTCGGCAGTAAAAGGATATGAAATCATTGCTGGTGAACGTCGTTTCCGAGCTTCTAAGTTAGCAGAAAAAGCGACCATTCCTGCAATTGTTCGTGACTTTGATGAAGAAGCAATGATGCAAGTCGCTGTTTTGGAAAACTTGCAACGTGAAGACTTGAACCCATTAGAAGAAGCTGAAGCCTATGATATGCTGATGAAAAATCTTAAACTTACGCAAGCAGAAGTAGCGAAACGCTTAGGTAAAAGTCGTCCATATATCGCAAACTATCTCCGTCTGTTAACGTTACCTGATTTAGTGAAGGAAATGGTCCAAGATCAACGATTATCGATGGGACAAGCTCGTACCTTATTAGGTCTAAAAAACAAAAGTTTGATTCTAAAATTAGCGAATCGAGCAGTTATGGAAAATCTAACGGTTCGTCAGTTGGAACAAATTGTTTCGCAATTAAATCAAAACGATGGGAAAGAAAAAAAGAAAATCCCTCGACTAGCAAAAGAAAAGCCTTATTATATACGTGAAAGTGAAGACCGCTTGATGGATAAGTTTGGTACAAGTGTCGCTATCCAAGAAAAAGACGGTAAAGGAAAGATTGAAATTGAGTACCTTTCGCAAAATGATTTGACAAGAATCCTTGATATCCTTAATATTCAATTCGATGAAGAATAAGTAATAGAAAAGAAGCGTTCAATTCAGACCAATCAACCTTAATTTTTACGATCACTATATGAATATCAAAAAGACGTGGGAACCGTTCTTAAGAGAAATGACTAAAGGAGGGGACTTTTATGTACGACTTACATGATATTGTTGAAATGAAAAAACCTCATGCTTGTCAGACCAACCGTTGGGAAATCATCCGCATGGGAGCGGACATCAAAATCAAATGCGTCAATTGCGGGCACATCGTTATGATGACTCGTCGAGAATTTGAGAAAAAATTAAAAAAAGTACTTGAAAAAAATGCAGAGAAAGAGTGAATAAATCTATGGCATTAACTGCTGGAATTGTTGGATTACCCAATGTCGGTAAATCAACTTTATTTAACGCAATCACCAAAGCTGGAGCAGAAGCAGCGAACTATCCTTTTGCAACCATTGATCCGAATGTAGGAATGGTAGAAGTTCCCGATTGGCGTTTACAACGCTTAACTGAACTTGTTCATCCTAAAAAAACCGTGCCAACAACATTTGAATTTACGGATATTGCAGGAATCGTTAAAGGTGCAAGTAAAGGGGAAGGCTTGGGAAATCAATTTCTAAGTCATATCCGCCAAGTTGATGCGATTTGTCATGTGGTCCGTTGTTTCGATGATGACAACATCACACATGTTGAAGGACGAGTTGACCCATTAGCGGATATTGATACGATCAATCTAGAATTAGTATTGGCAGATCTGGAATCGATCACTAAACGCTATACTCGAGTAGCAAAAATCGCAAAAACGAAAGACAAAGATGCAGTTGCTGAATTAGCTGTTTTAGATAAAATCAAGCCAGTCTTAGAAGAAGGCCGTTCAGCTCGCTCTATCGAATTTACGGACGAAGAACAAAAAATCGTTAAATCATTGTTTTTATTGACTACCAAACCAATCTTATATGTAGCAAACGTTGCAGAAGATGAAGTAGCAGATAGCGATACGAATCACTACGTTCAAGCTGTACGTAATTTTGCTGCCGAAGAAAATGCAGAAGTTATCGTAGTCAGCGCACGTGCAGAGGAAGAAATTGCTGAACTAGACGAAGAAGATAAAGCAGAATTCTTAGAAGCTTTAGGAATTGAAGAGTCTGGATTAGATCAATTAATTCGTGCAGCCTATGATTTGCTAGGATTAGCTACGTACTTTACAGCAGGAGAACAAGAAGTTCGGGCTTGGACATTTAAAAAAGGCATCAAAGCACCTCAAGCAGCTGGGATTATCCATTCAGACTTTGAGCGTGGATTTATCCGTGCGGAAACTGTTTCTTTTGAAGATCTAGATCATTATGGAAATATGCATGCTGCCAAAGAAGCTGGCCGTGTTCGTCTAGAAGGTAAAGACTATGTAGTCCAAGATGGCGACGTTATGTTATTCCGTTTTAATGTATAAAAGGGCTATCAAACGATACGTATAGTATGTTAGAATGTCTTTTGTGACAACCGTTAAAGTAGCGGCTAAGGAGGACTATTTAGATCATGGAATCAGAACAATTACGTGAAATTGTAAAAGAAAACAATCAATTAGAAGAAAAATTAACTAAAAGAAACCAACAATATATTTTTGACTTAAAAAAATCTTTAGAAGCAGCTAATCTATCCGAAGAGGAAAAGGTAAAAGCACTTCATGACATCCTTCCAACCTTAGTGTCTGAACAAAAAGGTGGAAAAACAGCCAGACAATTATTTGGAACTGTCTCTGAAAGAACTGAAGCAATTATCAACAAACCAGTTGAAGCAAAGGTAAATTCTAAACCACTATTGATGTGGCTAGACAATACATTCCTGTTATTAGGTTTGTTGAGTATCATGATTGCTATTACCGGATTGTTTTCACGTGGAACAACGCCAGCTTATGGAATCACAACTTTGGTCTTTGGATCAGCTGTTGGTGGTTGGGTATTTTACCTGATGTATAAATACATTTATCAATATGAGTATCCGGGAGCAGATCGTAGTAAAAAGCCAGGTATGGGTAAAACATTGTTGATCTTAACTGGAACTACATTGGTCTGGGTGGTTGCCTTTTCCGCTACCACACTTCTTCCTCCAGTACTGAATCCGTTGTTAGATCCAGTAGTTATCATCATTATTGGGGCTGCTGCACTAGCTTTGCGTTATTACATGAAGAAAAAATATGGAATCGTTGGAAGTTTATCTGTACCTAGAAGATAATTCGTTAAAGTACGATTCGATGTATATCAATGATGAGAGATCATTATTTGAAACAGTTGTTTGTTTTGAATAGTGGTCTCTCATTTTTTATGGAGAAATGGTTAAAACAGATAGAACAAAAATTTGAGAAACTTGGTAAATTTAATCAGTAGCTTCTCTTAAAAGAGTTTCTCGTTATCAACCATATATAACTTGTAATGGAAGCGCTTATAATAAGGATATTCTTAGAAACAGTGTGGATTATGGGAAGACGGTTGACTTAATAGAAAAAATCGATTATTTTAATAGATAAACTAAAAACTAGAGGAGTGGTACTAAAAATGTCCAACTGGGAAACAAAGTTCACGAAAAAAGGGTTTACTTTCGATGATGTCTTACTGATACCAGCAGAAAGTCACGTGTTACCAAACGAAGTGGATATGAGTGTACAATTAGCAAAAAATATTAAGTTGAATATCCCGATCATCAGTGCAAGTATGGACACTGTAACTGATAGTAAGATGGCTATTGCGATGGCTAGACAAGGTGGATTAGGTGTTATTCATAAAAATATGACAATTAGTCAACAAGCAGACGAAGTGCGCAAAGTCAAACGTTCTGAAAGTGGTGTGATCATTGATCCATTTTTCTTAACACCGCAACATCTTGTAGCAGATGCAGAAGAATTGATGAGCAAATATCGAATTAGCGGTGTACCGATCGTTGAGACTTTAGAAAACAGAAAACTTGTTGGTATTATTACGAACCGTGACATGCGCTTTGTAACTGATTATCATATGGAAATCAATGATGTGATGACCAAAGAAAACTTAGTAACAGCCCCAGTCGGTACTTCTCTAAAAGACGCAGAAAAAATATTGCAAAAACATAAAATTGAAAAATTACCTATCGTTGACAACGATGGTTGTTTAAGTGGATTGATCACAATCAAAGATATTGAAAAAGTGATTGAATTTCCCAACGCTGCCAAAGATGAACATGGACGTCTACTTGTAGCTGCTGCTGTCGGTGTTACAAGTGATACATTTGAGCGTGCAGGTGCCTTGTTGGAAGCAGGAGCAGATGCAATCGTTATTGATACAGCACATGGTCATAGTGCTGGAGTGATTCGTAAAATCCAAGAAATTCGTTCTACCTTTAAAGATGCTACTTTGATTGCCGGTAACGTAGCGACAGCGGAAGCAACAAAAGCATTATATGATGCGGGTGTGGATGTCGTAAAAGTCGGTATCGGACCAGGATCAATTTGTACAACACGTGTGGTTGCCGGTGTAGGTGTACCACAATTAACAGCGATTTATGATGCTGCTTCTGTCGCACGACAATATGGCAAAGCAATTATTGCTGATGGCGGAATCAAATATTCCGGTGATATCGTCAAAGCATTAGCTGCTGGAGGACATGCCGTCATGTTAGGTAGTATGTTGGCCGGTACAGATGAATCTCCAGGTGAATTTGAGATTTTCCAAGGACGACGTTTTAAAACTTATCGTGGTATGGGTTCATTGGGCGCAATGGAAAAAGGTTCAAAAGATCGTTATTTCCAAGGTAGCGTCAATGAAGCGAATAAATTAGTACCAGAAGGAATCGAAGGACGTGTGGCCTACAAAGGAAGCGTTGCGGATATTATCTTCCAAATGATCGGTGGATTAAAATCTGGTATGGGTTATGTTGGTGCAGGCAACTTGAAACAATTGCGTGACGATGCACAATTCATCCAAATGAGTGGCAATGGATTGAAAGAATCTCATCCACATGATGTCCAAATTACAAAAGAAGCACCTAACTATTCAGTAGAATCTTAATCAATTAAGGGAAAAAGACTCAACATATTCCGCTTTAGGAGTCAAGTGAATATTCGAAATAAGTAGAATACTTAGAGCATTGTTTTTAAAGTAAAAAAGTCGTCAATCTTAAAATTTGTTTTTCTAAATTTTAAGATTGATGACTTTTTTTCGTCTGACTATGTTGTTTTTGCTCAATATCCAAATAAGAGTGACCACTAAGCCGCTGTTGTATAAATTTAAACCACTGTGAAGTTGAGCGGTAAAGGAGCTAATAAGCATTTTTTACGATAAATTTATTAAAAAAAATATGTTTTAATAACAAATTTTTGTTTTTTTTAGTTAAATTACTATATAGTTAAGATTTTTTAATATGTTAGAATATATCTGAGTTATATTTATATTTTGTTATTTTATGATAGTAAGGAGTTTATAAGATGATAAAAAGAGTAGTTATAACTGGAAGGGGAACTATCTCTTCTTCTGGAAAAAATGCAGAAGAGTTATGGACAAATGTGAGTAATGGTATTTCTGGGATAAAAAAGATAGAAGCAGAGGAATTTAGTAATTTAGAAACAAGGATTGGTGGAATTATTTCTGATTATGCGATTGACCAGTATCTTAATCAAAAAGAGATCAAGAGAACAGATCGTTTCACTCATTTTTCAGTAATCAGTTCTATGCAAGCGCTATCTGAAGCGAGTTTTGATCATAAGGATTTTGATTTGGAAAAATGTGGCGTTATGATTGGTACAGGAATAGGTGGTATTCACTCTTTAATTGAAAATCAAAACATTATGGAAAAGAAAGGAAGTAATCGTGTTTCTCCTTTAGTAGTTCCTAAGTCAATAGGCAATATAGCGGGAGGTTTCGTATCAATTAAGACTGGATTTAAAGATGTGACTTTGTGTCCTATTTCAGCTTGTGCTTCGGGAAATCAAGCGATAGGAGAAGCATTTCTTAGAATTAAATATGGGCTAAGTGAAGCAATACTTGCAGGTGGAGCAGAAGCTTCGATTGTACCTATTGCTTTTGCTGGGTACAACCAAATGCAAGCTTTATCTACGAGGAATGAGCAACCGAATTTAGCTTTGAAACCTTTTGACAAAAATAGGGATGGCTTTGTCATGTCAGAAGGAGCTGGGATCGTTTTTTTAGAAGAATTCGAACATGCAAGATCACGCGGAGCGAAAATTTTAGGTGAAATTATCGGATACGGGATGACTTCAGATGCTTATCATATGACTACACCTCATTCAGAAGGAGCCAGTCGTGCCATCCAAAAAGCACTTGAAATGGGAAAAATTAGTGCGAATGAAATTGATTATATAAATGCGCATGCAACAGGTACTAAAGTTGGAGATATTAGTGAAAGTCGAGCAATCAAAAAGGTTTTTGGAAAGCATGCTGAACAATTATTGATTAGCTCTACAAAGTCCTCAACAGGACATCTATTAGGTGCAGCAGGAGGCATTGAAGCAGTGATTAGCTTGAAAGCGATGGAGTATAATATTTTACCACCAACTATTAACCTGACAGAACCCGATGAAGATTGTGATTTGAATTATATTCCCAATAATAAAATTCATCATCAAGCAAATATTATTCTTTCAAATGGTTTTGGCTTTGGTGGGCATAATACTTCTATAATTATAAGAAAATTATAAAAAAGCCGGTAAATTACAGAACTTCTGAACGAGAATAGAGTGGGGAAATAGTCCTTTTTAAAAAGAAAATAAACATACTAAGATTAGTGAGCCTGAGACAAAACTTGTCTCAGGCTCTTCTAGTATCTCTAAAAACGAATAAACGGCGTTCAAGAAGCAACTCCTCAACAATAAGCGAGGAGCTGACCGCTTATTTCATGACCTCTTTATATAAATAAGACAAGGCGGTCTACTTTATCACTTTTAAATTTCCCATGTAAGGAACTAATACTTCTGGAACAGTCACTGATCCATCTTCATTTTGGTAGTTTTCAAGGATCGCTGCGACAGTTCGGCCGACTGCAAGTCCTGAACCATTCAGTGTATGAGCATAGTGGATTTTTCCGTCTGCATCACGGTAACGGATCATTGCGCGTCGTGCTTGGAAATCTTCACAGTTTGAACATGAGCTGATTTCACGATATGTTTCTTGTGCAGGGATCCATACTTCTAAGTCATATGTTTTGGCAGCAGAGAAGCCCATATCTCCAGTAGATAATGCTACTACACGGTAAGGTAAATGTAATTTTTGTAGAATATCTTCAGCATCGGCTGTCATTTTTTCTAGCTCATCATAAGAATGTTCTGCATCAGAGAATTTGACCATTTCTACTTTATTAAATTGGTGTAAACGAATCAATCCTCGAGTATCACGGCCGGCACTCCCTGCTTCCGAACGAAATGCGGGACTAAGAGCAGTGAAATAAATCGGTAAATCTTGCCCATCTAAGATCTCATCGTTGTAATAGTTTGTTAATGGAACTTCCGCTGTTGGGATCAATGTCAAATCTGTATCTTCTAATTGGAAAACATCTTCTTTAAACTTAGGAAATTGCCCAGTTCCGAACATAGCCCGACTATTTACGATATAAGGAGTAATCATTTCTGTATAGTCATGTTCATAGATGTGTTGATCTAGCATAAAGTTATAAACGGCACGTTCTAAGCGAGCACCTAATCCTTTATAGTAAACAAAACGACTTCCAGAAACTTTTGCCCCTCTTTCAAAGTCTAAGATACCTAAGTTTTCAGCGATTTCCCAATGTGGTTTCGGTTCAAATGAAAAATTACGAGGCGTGTTCCAACGACGAACTTCCACGTTGTCCTCTTCGTCTTTTCCAACAGGTACAGAATCATCTGGTAAATTTGGTAAGGTAGTCGCAATTTGATGTAACTTTTCATCTACTTGCGCTACTTCTTCATCAAGGGCTTTAATGTTGCCCCCAACTTCTTTCATTTCATTGATTTTAGCTGTTGCATCTTCTTTGTTCCGTTTTAATTGTGCAATTTCTGCTGAAACATCATTACGATATTTTTTTAATTCTTCCGTTTTAACAAGTAATTTTCGACGACTTTCATCTAATTCCATAAATTCAGCTAAGGTTTCTTTTTTGACCCCACGAGTCATTAATTTTTCTTGAACATAATCAAAATTTTGACGCATCATTTTTACATCTAACATTGCAATTCCTCCTTAAATATAATAAAAAAAGACCAATCCATCCTCAATTATCTTGGGACGAATCGGTCTAACATTCGCGGTACCACCCGAGTTCAACATATAAATATGCTGCTCTTGTTAACAGATAACGGCTGTTTTGCCGACCTTTCTTATTTCGAAAGGTACACATCAAAGAACTGGAACTTCCAACTTATTTTTTGCTGATTTACACCATCCATCAGCTCTCTTGAAAAAAATAAAATGTACTGGGTTCTGTGCTATATAGATATGATATATAGAAATGATTGTAATAAGAATATCGGATATTTTAATTTTCGTCAATATGTTCCTGATTTTTGATTGGTAATTTTTCATTTCTTTTTATTGGGAGATGCATGATGAATGAAGTCCAGTGTTTATCAGATTTAGCATAAATATAACCACCATGTAAAGCAACGATACTTTGAGCAATGGCTAAACCTAAACCTGTCCCACCGGTTTCTTGTGAACGAGACTCTTCTACTCGGTAAAAACGGTCAAAAAGATTATCGATTGATTCTCGAGGAATCATAGCTCCATTGTTTTTTACTGTCGCAACGACTTCTGAGCCAACTTTTTCGACTTCAATGACAATTTTTGTAGCGCCTTTGCCGTATTTTAAAGCATTCGTCAGTAAATTATTAAAGACACGAACTAGTTTTTCGGTGTCTCCATCCATAGTTAATGATGGAACCTGTGATGATACAAGGATTTGGATATGTTTTTTTGATGCTTCTAATTCAAAATCAGCAGCTAGTTGTTCAATTAGCTGGATCAGATCAAAAGCCGAAAAATTGACCGGAACAGCTGGTTGTCTGACTTTAGTATACTCAAAAAGATCATCCACTAGTAATTTCATTTGTTTTGCTTTGATATAAGCTGTATGGGTATACTTCAAAAGATCCTCTTTTGTTTGATACTGGCCATCTTCGATTAATCCTAAGTAACCAATAATAGAGGTTAAAGGGGTACGGATATCGTGACTCACATTAGTAATCAATTCATCTTTTGATTTTTCAATTTTCCGTTCATCTTCGATCGCAGCTACTGTACTATCGACTAAACCATTAATGCTTGTTACTACACGACTAAGATCACCTGTTAATTCAAAAGGGATCCGATGGTCATAATTACCATTAGCGATATAGTGAAGCTCGCTAATAATATGACGTAGTTGCATTTGTCGGTAGCGACGGATCAACCGCCAGTATAATACGCCGATATCTAAAAGAAAGAAAAGGGGAATCAGAAAATTTCGGCCGTTCCAAAATAAATCACTATTCAATCGTTGAGCAAAAATATTTTTTGAATCCCAAATCGCATTAGTCAATGAAGGGGAACTACTAATTATTGAAGTAAGGACAACCAAAATCGCAACATTTAATAGTAGAAGGAGAATCACGGTGATAATACCTTCTGCTAATAATTCACTGATTTCCTTAGAAGTTAGATTGATTCGTCGCCGTTTTTCTGTTCCTCTTTTTTTATCTTGCATCAATTTTATAGCCCACTCCCCAAACGGTTTGAATGACTTTTTCTCCACCAGTTGCTTCTTCGATCTTATCTCTCAAATGACTAACATGGACCATAACAGTTTTTGCGGAAACAATACTTTCTTGTTTCCATACACGCTCAAAAATTTCATCTGCACTGAACACACGATTAGGATGACTTGCTAATAAGTATAGAATCCCAAATTCTAATGCTGTAAGCTGAATCTCTTTCCCATCAATTGTTTTTACTTCATGGGAATCTTTGTTAATAATCAAAGAGTTTACTTCTAATATATCCGGTTGATCCGGTGTGATTTGCATTTTTGTTCGACGAAGCAAAGATTTTACTCGTGCCATAACTTCTAAAGGATTAAATGGTTTTGTAACATAATCATCAGCACCAGCAACAAGCCCTTTAATTTTATCCATATCGGTTGTTTTTGCTGTCAACATGATAATCGGTATTTGCGATTCCTTTCGTAATTCTTTAACGACCTGCATGCCATCCATTTCAGGCATCATAATATCCAAAATCAATAACTCAATATCAGGTATCGTTCGAATCTTTGATAATGCTTCTTTCCCATCATAAGCCTTAACAGCTTCATATCCTTCATTGTGAACATAAATACTTAGTAATTCAACAATTTCTTTATCATCATCAGCAATTAATATTTTCATAGATTGTTCCTCCAGAGTTAGAATGATACTATTTACTATTCATTCTAGCAAAAAAATGTCTAAATAGATAAAAGCAACACTTTGTTAAGGAAAATTTTAGAAGGTAAGAGCTAAGTGAAGTGGCTCATAAATAGAAAACTGAACAATCACAGTGCTGAGAAGGCTATCATTAATGAAAAACTGGTTAAAAGCGAACGTTTTTCACTTATAGGATTAGAACGATCGATTACGCTAAAAATGTTGATAAAACAGCTTTTTTCTTATTGACTTTTATTTTTGCTGTTGGTATATTATTATTTGTTCGAAAGAGCAAAGATCGCTAGTGAAAATAGTTGAAATAAACTGTTGACAGAGGGATCGCACCATGATAAGATAACTGAGTCGTAAAAAAACGACAGCTTACGAAGTTTGATTCTATCGAAAAAAACTTCAAAAAAGTTGTTGACAAATAACAAACGACGAGTTATGATAAATGAGTTGCTGAAACACTTCTAAAAAACGAAGTCAAAAAAACTTTTAAAAAAAGAGTTGACAAACAAACGTCGCTCTGATATGATATAAAAGTTGCTACGGCAATCTCAAT